>NZ_VWWC01000050.1:0-40779 GCF_011753175.1 Burkholderia sp. Cy-637
CCGGGGAGGGCGCGCCGGCCGCTGGCGGCAAGCCGCCGGCCACCGGCCTGGTGGGTGGTCCCGAAGGACGCCTGGCGGACCTGGCGGCGCGCCCGATCGGCGGCTTCGAGGCCGCCGCCGCCGGGCTCACGCTGTTCGTGGCCGGCGCGAGCCGCCTGCTCGACCTGGAACTGAGCGCGCTCGAATCGCAGGGCCGGGGCCAGATCGTCTCGCGCCCGCGCGTGGTGACGGCCGATCGCGCGCCGGCCCTGATCGAGCAGGGTACCGAACTGCCCTACCAGGCCAAGGTGGGGCGCGGCGTGTCCGGCGTGCAGTTCCGGCGCGCCACGCTCAAGCTCGAGGTGGAGCCGCAGATCACGCCCGACGGCCACGTGGTGCTCGACCTGGACATCGCCAAGGACAGCGTGGGCGAGCAGACCGACGCGGGGCCGGCGATCCACACCAAGCACGTGCGCACGCGGGTCGAGGTCGAAAATGGGGGCACGGTCTCGATTGGCGGTATTTACGAGCGCAACGAATGGGGCGATGTGACTCGGGTGCCGGTCTTGGGCAAAATACCGGTCTTGGGCGCGCTGTTCCGCCATAAGGCGCGGCGCGAGCGGTCGAGCGAGCTGGTGGTCTACATCACCCCGCGCGTGCTCGGCACCGCCGAGCACGAGGACGGCGATCCGGGCGATCCTTCCCCCGATCCGGCCGCGGGCCCGCCGGGCGTCCCGGAAGCGGCGGAGGCGCCGGCGCAGCCGCATTGAGCTGCGGCCGGCCGCGCTCGACAAGGCCGGCGCTTTGCCAGTAAGCTGCCGCACACACCAGCAAGATTGAAGCAGAGGAAGCCGTTGCAAGCGCGGGACCCACACGCAAGCGTATTTTTCGTCGGACTCATGGGAGCAGGCAAAACCACCGTGGGTCGTGCGGTCGCGCGCCGTCTCGACAGGCCGTTCTTCGATTCCGACCACGAGATCGAGGCCCGCACCGGCACGCGCATCCCGGTCATCTTCGAACTCGAGGGCGAGGCGGGTTTCCGCGATCGCGAGGAAAAGATGATCGACGAGCTGACGCAGCGCGACAATGTCGTGCTGGCCACCGGCGGCGGCGCGGTGATCCGTCCCGAGAATCGCGATGCCCTGCGATCGCGCGGCATCGTCGTCTATCTGCGCGCCAATCCTCACGATCTCTGGCTGCGTACCCGCAAGGACAAGAACCGCCCGCTGCTGCAGACGGAAGATCCCAAGGCCCGGCTCGAGGCGCTCTACGAGGCGCGCGATCCGCTCTATCGCGAATGCGCGCATTTCGTGATCGAAACCGGCCGTCCGTCCGTCAACGGGCTCGTCAACATGGTGCTGATGCAGCTCGAGCTGGCCGGCATCGTCGCCAAGCCGCTACAAGCATGATTACCGTCAATGTCGACCTGGGCGATCGCGCCTACCCGATCCATATCGGCGATGGCCTGATTGGCCGCACCGAGCTGTTTGCCCCGCATATCAAGGGCACGTCCGTCACCATCGTGACCAATACCACCGTCGAGCCGCTCTATGGCGAGGTGCTGCGCGCCGCGCTCGCGCCGCTCGGCAAGCAGGTCAACACGGTGGTGCTGCCCGACGGCGAATCCTACAAGCACTGGGAAACGCTGAACCTGATCTTCGACGGGCTGCTCGGCTCGCGCGCCGACCGCAAGACCACCCTGATCGCGCTGGGCGGCGGCGTGGTGGGCGACATGACCGGCTTCGCGGCGGCCTGCTACATGCGCGGCGTGCCCTTCATCCAGGTGCCCACCACGCTGCTCTCGCAGGTCGATTCCTCGGTCGGCGGCAAGACCGGCATCAACCACCCGCTCGGCAAGAACATGATCGGCGCGTTCTACCAGCCGCAGGCCGTGATCGCCGACATCGGCGCGCTGCGCACGCTGCCGGAGCGCGAGCTGGCGGCCGGCATCGCCGAGGTGATCAAGACCGGCGCGATCGCCGATGCCGCCTTCTTCGACTGGATCGAGGCCGATATCGAGGCGCTCAACCGTCGCGAGCCGGCCGCGCTGACCGAGGCGGTCAAGCGCTCGTGCGAGATCAAGGCCCGCGTGGTGGCCGCCGACGAGCGCGAGGGCGGGCTGCGCGCGATCCTCAATTTCGGCCATACCTTCGGCCACGCGATCGAGGCCGGCCTCGGCTACGGCGAGTGGCTGCACGGCGAGGCGGTCGGCTGCGGGATGGTGATGGCGGCCGATCTCTCGGTGCGCCTGGGCCGGCTCGACGACGCCGCCCGCCGGCGCCTGGACCGCGTGATCGCGGCCGCCCACCTGCCGGTGCGCGCCCCCGACCTGGGCGCCGCGCGCTATGTCGAGCTGATGCAGGTCGACAAGAAGGCCGAGGCCGGCGCGATCAAGTTCATCGTGCTCGACGGGCTCGGCACGGCGGCCATCACCGCGGCGCCCGACGAGATCGTCGAGGCCACGCTCGCGGCCGCCATCGGCTAACATCGGTCGCATCCCGGCGCGATCCGGCCCCGGCGCCTTGCCAGGGCCGGTCTGATTTCCGCATCGAGCCGGCCATGTACCGGGTGCCGGATCGGCCGGCGCCCCCGCAGTGGAGGAGACAGTGAGCGAAACACCCCGCGAGTTGCCACACCCCACCGACGCTTCCCGCCAAGGCCGCTCCGGTAGCTCGGCCGGTCCCGTCGCGGCGCCCACCGTCGCCGCGCTCGAAGCGCACCTCGCCCCCTACGCGGCCCATTCCGCGAACACGCGCGGCCGCCGCCATCCCGAGACGGCGCCCGCCGCGCGCACCGAATTCCAGCGCGACCGCGACCGCATCGTCCATTCGACGGCCTTCCGCCGCCTCGAATACAAGACCCAGGTGTTCGTGAACCACGAGGGCGACCTGTTTCGCACGCGCCTGACGCACAGCCTCGAGGTCGCGCAGATCGCGCGCTCGGTGGCGCGCAACCTGCGTCTGAACGAGGACCTGGTGGAGGCGATTTCGCTGGCGCACGACCTCGGCCATACGCCCTTCGGCCATGCCGGGCAGGACGCGCTCAACGAGTGCATGCGCGAGCACGGCGGTTTCGAGCACAACCTGCAGAGCCTCGCGGTGGTCGACGAGCTGGAGGAGCATTACGGCGCCTTCGACGGCCTGAATCTCTGCTTCGAGACGCGCGAGGGCATTCTCAAGCATTGCTCAAGGGAGAACGCGCGCCGGCTCGGCGAGCTCGGCGAGCGCTTCCTCGACGGCCGGCGGCCCTCGCTGGAGGCGCAGATCGCCAATATCGCCGACGAGATCGCCTACAACAACCACGACGTCGACGACGGCTTGCGCTCGGGCCTGATCTCGATCGAGCAACTGGCGGGCGTGGCGCTCTGGCGCCGCCACCACGATGCCGCGCTGGCCGATTTCCCCTCGCTGGAAGGCCGCCGGCTGGTGCACGAGACGGTGCGGCGCATCATCAATACGCTGATCGTCGACCTGATCGACGCGACCACGCGCAACCTGGCCGAGCACGCGCCGGCCTCGCTCGACGACGTGCGGCGCTGCCCGCAACTGGTCGCGCACAGCGCCGTGATCGCCGAGGAGGCGGCCGAGCTCAAGCGCTTCCTGTTCCGCAACCTCTATCGTCACTACAAGGTGATGCGCATGGCCAACAAGGCGCAGCGCGTCGTCAAGGGGCTCTACCAGGCCTTCACCGGGGATCCGCGCCTGCTGCCGCCGGCCTACCAGAGCGACGACGCGGCCGCCCAGCCGCGGCTCGTCGCGCACTATATCGCCGGCATGACCGACCGCTTCGCGTTGAAAGAATATCAACGCCTTTTTGTCATGGACGAGAATTAGACTGCCGCGTTTTGGCTCGACGGGACAACGCGGCGGGCAACAACAGCGGTCGGACATTCGAGCCGGCCGCACACCATTTGGAGATGGTCAATGAGAGTCAACACCCTGGTTCGCTCGCTGGCTGCGGGCGGCATGATCTGGTTCGGAATGCAGAATGCCGCCTTCGCCGCCACCGAGATCCAGTTCTGGCACGCGATGGAAGCGGCGCTCGGCGACAAGGTCAACGCGATCGCCGACCAGTTCAACGCCTCGCAGAGCGACTACAAGATCGTGCCGGTGTTCAAGGGCACCTACGACCAGGCGCTGGCCGCCGGCATCTCGGCCTATCGCAGCGGCAACGCGCCGGCGATCCTCCAGGTGTATGAAGTCGGCACCGCCACCATGATCCAGGCCAAGAAGGCCGTGATCCCGGTCTCCGAGGTGTTCAAGCAGGCCGGCGTGCCGCTCGACGAGAAATCCTTCGTGCCGACCGTGGCCAGCTACTACAGCGACGCGAAGACGGGCCAGCTGGTGTCGATGCCGTTCAACAGCTCGACGCCGGTGCTGTACTACAACAAGGACATGTTCAAGAAGGCCGGGCTCGATCCGAACCAGCCGCCCAAGACCTGGGCCGAGCTGAAGACCGATGCCGAGAAGCTGCGCAAGGCCGGCTCGACCTGCGGCTACACCACCGGCTGGCAGGGCTGGATCCAGCTCGAGAACTACAGCGCCTGGCACGGCCTGCCGTTCGCCACGCGCAACAACGGCTTCGACGGTACCGACGCGGTGCTCGAGTTCAACAAGCCGCGGCAGGTCGCCCATATCCAGTTCCTGCAGGACATGGCCAAGGAAGGCAGCTTCACCTATGCCGGCCGCAAGGACGAGGCCACCGGCAAGTTCTACAGCGGCGACTGCGCGATCATGACCACCTCGTCGGGCGCGCTGGCCACCATCCGCAAGTACGCGAAGTTCGATTTCGGCACCGGCATGATGCCCTACGACGCCGACGTGAAGGGCGCGCCGCAGAACGCCATCATCGGCGGTGCGAGCCTGTGGGTGCTGGGCGGCAAGGACGCCAACACCTACAAGGGCGTGGCGAAGTTCCTGGCCTACCTGAGCTCGGCCCCGGTGGCCGCCAAGTGGCACCAGGACACGGGCTACCTGCCGGTCACCACGGCCGCCTACGACCTGACGCGCGAGCAGGGCTTCTACGCGAAGAACCCGGGCGCCGACACGGCCACCAAGCAGATGCTGAACAAGCCGCCGCTGCCGTTCACCAAGGGCCTGCGCCTGGGTAACATGCCGCAGATCCGCACCGTGGTCGACGAGGAGCTCGAGCAGGTCTGGGCGCAGAAGAAGACGCCGCAGGCCGCGCTAGACTCGGCCGTCTCGCGCGGCAACGAGCTGCTGCGCCGCTTCGAGAAGCAGGGCTCCTGAGCCCGGCCCGCCGCCGCGCCCCGGCGCGGCGGCGTTTCGTTTCCTTCGACGGAATTCCTCCGATGTCATCCCGCTCCCGTTTCGGCACGAGCGTGCTGCCCTACCTGCTGGTCGCGCCGCAGCTCGCGATCACGGCGATCTTCTTCCTGTGGCCGGCCGGCGTCGCGCTCTGGCAGTCGACCCAGACCCAGGACGCGTTCGGCACCACCAGCGAATTCGTCGGCCTGGCGAACTTCGCGCACCTGTTCGGCGATCCGCTCTACCTCGACTCGTTTCGCACCACCCTGGTGTTCAGCGCGCTGGTCACCATCGGCGGGCTGGCGGTGTCGCTGCTGCTGGCGGCCTGCGCCGATCGCGTGGTGCGCGGCGCGCGCAGCTATCGCACCCTGCTGATCTGGCCTTACGCGGTCGCGCCAACGATTGCGGCCGTGCTGTGGGCCTTCCTGTTCAATCCGAGCATCGGCGTGATCACCTATGCGCTGGCCCGGCTCGGCATCGTCTGGAATCACGCGCTCGACGCGAACCAGGCGATGGCGCTGGTGGTGGTGGCCTCGATCTGGAAGCAGGTCAGCTACAACTTCCTCTTCTTCTACGCCGGCCTGCAGGCGATCCCGCGCTCGCTGATCGAGGCGGCCGCGATCGACGGCGCCGGCCCGGTGCGACGCTTCTTCAACATCGCGCTGCCGCTGCTCTCGCCGACCAGCTTCTTCCTGCTGGTGGTGAACCTGGTCTATGCCTTCTTCGACACCTTCCCGGTGATCGACGCGGCCACCGCCGGTGGCCCCGGCCAGAGCACCAAGACGCTGATCTACAAGATCTTCACCGAGGGCTTCCAGGGGCTCGACATCGGCAGTTCGGGCGCGCAATCGGTGGTGCTGATGGCGATCGTGGTGGCGCTCACCGTGGTGCAGTTCCGTTTCGTCGAACGCAGGGTGCAATACTCATGATCGAGAATCGCAGGGGTTTCGACCTGTTCTGCCACGCGGTGCTGATGGTGGGCGCCGTGCTGGTGCTGTTCCCCGTCTACGTGGGCTTCTGCGCCGCCACCATGAACGCGCAGGAGGTGTTCCGGGTGCCCATGTCGCTGATCCCGAGCACCCACCTGTTCGAGAACATCGCCACCATCTGGAGTCGCGGCAGCGGCGCGACCACCACGCCGTTCGGCATCCTGCTGATGAACAGCCTGGTGATGGCGCTGGTGATCTCGATCGGCAAGATCGCGGTGTCGATCCTGTCCGCCTACGCGATCGTCTATTTCCGCTTCCCGTTTCGCAACACCGCGTTCTGGCTGATCTTCGTCACCCTGATGCTGCCGGTCGAGGTGCGTATCTTCCCGACCGTGCAGGTGGTCTCGACGCTGCACCTGACCAACAGCTACGCGGGCCTGACGCTGCCGCTGATCGCCTCGGCCACCGCCACCTTCCTGTTCCGGCAGTTCTTCATGACCCTGCCCGACGAGCTGATGGAGGCCGCGCGCATCGACGGCGCCGGGCCGCTGCGTTTCTTCTGGGACGTGGTGCTGCCGCTGTCGCGCACCAGCATCGCCGCGCTGTTCGTGATCACCTTCATCTACGGCTGGAGCCAGTACCTGTGGCCGATCCTGGTCGCCACCGACGGCGCGATGTCGAACGCGGTGGTGGGCATCAAGTCGATGATCGCCAGCGGTGACGCGGCCACCGAATGGCACCTGGTGATGGCCGCCACCATGCTGACCATGCTGCCGCCGCTGGTGGTGGTGCTGGCCATGCAGCGCTGGTTCGTGCGCGGCCTGGTGGACACCGAAAAATAACCGCTTATCCGGAGAGTTTCGAAGCATGGCTGCACTGAGCTTGAATGGCGTCAGGAAGACCTATGACGGCAAGCACGTCGTCCTGCACGGGATCGATGTCCAGATCGAGGATGGCGAATTCATCGTGCTGGTCGGGCCGTCCGGCTGCGGGAAGTCGACCCTGCTGCGGATGATCGCCGGCCTTGAGAGCGTCTCTGAGGGCGAGATCTCGATCGGCGGGCGGGTGGTCAATACGCTGGAGCCGAAGGATCGCGATATCGCGATGGTGTTCCAGAACTACGCGCTTTATCCGCACATGACGGTGGCGCAGAACATGGGCTACGGCCTGAGGATCCGCGGCATCGAGCGCGCCACCATCGAGGCGCGGGTGGCCTCGGCGGCGAAGATCCTCGAGCTCGAGCCGCTGCTCGGGCGGCGCCCGCGCGAGCTCTCGGGCGGCCAGCGCCAGCGCGTCGCGATGGGGCGCGCGATCGTGCGCGAGCCGGCGGTGTTCCTGTTCGACGAGCCGCTCTCGAACCTCGACGCCAAGCTGCGCGTGCAGATGCGGCTCGAGATCCAGCGCCTGCATGCACGGCTGCGCACCACCAGCGTCTATGTCACGCACGACCAGATCGAGGCGATGACGCTGGCGCAACGCGTGATCGTGATGAATCGCGGCCATGCCGAGCAGATCGGCGCGCCGGTCGAGGTCTACGAGAAGCCGGCGACGCTGTTCGTGGCGAGCTTCATCGGCTCGCCGGCGATGAACCTGCTGCGCGGCCGGCTGTCGGCCGATGGCAGCGCGTTCGAGGTGGCCGAGGGCGGCCCGCGCCTGCCGGTGGCCGGCGCTCCCGGCATTGGCCGCGAGGTGGCGCCGGGCGCCGAGTGGGTGCTCGGCGTGCGGCCCGAGCATATGACGCCGCAGCCGGGCATGCCGGTCGCGCCGCTGACGGTCGACTCCTGCGAGCTGCTGGGCGCCGACAATCTCGTCCACGGTCGCTGGGGCGCCGGCGACGTGGTAGTGCGGTTGCCGCATGCGGATCGCCCCGCGCCCGGCACGGCGCTGCCGGTGTCGCTGCCGGCCCACCGGCTGCACTTCTTCGATCCGGTCACGGGCCGGCGCGCCAACTGATACGCGGGGACGAGACCATGACGGATCCGAGATCCTGGCCCTACGAAGGTATCGCGCGCATCGTCGCGCATCGCGGCGGCGGCAAGCTCGCGCCCGAGAACACCCTGGCGGCGCTCGAGGAGGGTGCGCGGCGCGGCCATCGCATGGTGGAGTTCGACGCCAAGCTGTCCGCCGACGCGGTGAGCTTCCTGCTGCACGACGACGGCGTCGAGCGCACCTCGAACGGCCGGGGCCCGGCCGCCGCGATGCGCTACCAGGAACTGGCCGCGCTCGACGCGGGCGCCTGGTTCGACGCACGCTTCGCCGGCGAGCGGATGCCGACGCTGGAGGCGGCCGCCGCGCGCTGCCTCGCGCTCGGCCTGGCGGCCAACGTCGAGATCAAGCCCTGCCCGGGCCGCGAGGTCGAGACGGGCGAGCGGGTGGCGCTCGACACGGCGCGCTACTGGCGCGGCGCGGCGGTGCCGCCGCTGCTGTCCTCGTTCTCGGTGGATGCGCTCGATGCGGCGCGTCGCGCGGTGCCGGACCTGCCGCGGGGCCTGCTGGTCGAGACCCTGCCGGACGACTGGCGCGCGCTCGCCGCCGAACTCGGCTGCGTCGCGCTGCATGCCAACCATCGCGAATTCGATGCGGCCCGCGTGGCGGAGATCCGCGCCGCGGGCCTGCGCATGCTGGCCTACACGGTCAACGAGCCGGCGCGTGCCCGCGAGTTGATGGACTGGGGCGTCGACCTGATCTGCACCGATCGCATCGACCTGATCGGTCCCGATTTCACCTGAAGCTTGTGGCGAGACCGCCTGTCGATCGCCTTCCGTATCGACGAGCGGGTCGAGCCTATCCATCCTCGCCTGCCGATAGCGGGCCAGATCGCCGGTGAATGATTCGCCTGGCCGAGCATCGCCTCCAAATCGGAACGATTTTTCGGCCGGAGCGGCCTGGCGGGAAAAATGAAAATATCGCCGATCGGCTATTTGGGGTAGGAATCTACTCCGAAGAGCGGGCCACAAGGCATGCTCGCGGCCCGCTTTCGTAACGTCAGGAAAAAATCGCTACAAATTGCAGCGAAATTAACCATTCCCCAAATATTCGACTACGCTTAGAAGCGGTACCCGATGTTGACGTAGCTGACGATCGGGTCGAGCTTGATGTGAGCCTGGGACGTGCGCGTCAGCGTCCCGACCTGGGTGGCGGACTGGCTCGTCAGGGTGGCCGTCAAGCTGACCGGGATGTACGAGATCGACAGGCCGGCGAACCAGTGCTTGTTGAAGTTGTAGTTGAAGCCGGCGTTGAACACGGGCGCCCACTGGTTGCTGGTGGTGACGTTGGTGGGGCCGCCCAGCACGCCGCGCTCGAAGGCGGTGTTGGTCAGCTTGGCACCGGTGAAATAGATGTACGATGCGCCCACGCCCACGTAGGGACGGAACTTGGCCTCGGCGCTGTTGAAGTAGTACTTGAGCAGGACCGCCGGGCTCCACTGGTAGGCGCGGCCGAGCGTGCCGAACTGTTCGAACGAACCCTTGCCGTCCAGATTGAACTTTGGCGGGATCCCGTAGACGAACTCGGCAGCGATGTGGTCGGTCACGAAATACCCGGCGGTGAAGCCGAGCGTGTCGGAGTCGCTGATGCCGGCGCCGGTGTTGGGCACCGACTGGTTGACGGACCTGCCGCCGACGGTCATCACCTTGAGCGGATCGCTCGAGTCCTGCGGGGCGAGGTGGAACCAGCCCGTGGTGACGTAGAAGCTACCTGCCGATTGCGCTTGCGCGGCGGTGCCGGCAGTCATGAATGCGAGCGCAACGGCCCCCGTAATGGCCAATTTTTGTTTCATGGGTGTGTCTCCTCCTCGATTTAAGGCGTGCTCATTATGACCACGGCGTTTCAAACGGAACAGGCTTGTAAGCTAGAGCAATCTCCCTAGGTTTCGTACGAACGTGCGATTCCTCCCTGCCGCGCGGGGCTCTGCGCGGATGCAGTCATTCGGGCCTTCGGGTTTTTCCTAACGCGATCAAACGGACATTCAGCATGGCACGGCTAGCACGACTCTATGTTCCCGATCAGCCGCAGCACGTCATCCTGCGCGGCCTCGATCAGCAACCGGCGTTCGTCGACGATCAGGATTACGAGCTGTTCATCGATTGCCTGAAGGCGGCGGCGCGCGATCATCAACTGGCGGTGCATGCTTACGTGCTGCTGCCGCGGCAGGTGCAGCTGCTCGTCACCCCGAGCGACGAGGCGAGCCTGCCAAAGGCGATGCAGGCGGTAGGCCGGCGTTACGTCGCGCACTTCAACCGACGCTACTCGCGGCGGGGCACGTTGTGGGAAGGCCGCTACCGCGCCACCGTGATCGAGGGCGAGCGCTATTTCCTGCTCGCCAGCCGCGTGGTGGAGCTGAGCCCGGTGCGCGCGCAGCTGGTGCAGGCGGCCGAGGCCTATCGCTGGTCGAGCTACCGCCACCACATCGGCCTGACCGTCGACAGCCTGATCACCGACCACCCGCTCTACTGGGCGCTCGGCAATACGCCGTTCGAACGGCAGCGCGCCTACAAGGAGCTCTGCGAGCAGCCGCTCGACGAGCGCCAGACCGAGCAGCTCCAGCAGGCCACCCTGAAGGGCTGGGTGCTGGGCGGCGAGACCTACCGCGAGTGGGCCGCGCGCACCGCCAATCGGCGCGTTTCGCCCCTGCCGCGCGGTCGGCCGCGTAAGGTACGTGAAAACAACGGCCCACACAACCCGCCCGCGCACCAGTAAGCCGGGCCGGCGAATCGAAAGGCGGCATCTTCGGATGCCGCTTTTTTTGCACCAAATCGGTACGTCCCCAATAAAATAGCACCAAATCGAAACATCCATTTAATTGGTGTCAGAGCAAGCGGTTTTATTTGCTATTCCGTTGATTCGTCGCGTATATTCCGAATTCCGGCAGGCCGGGCGCAACTGTGTCCGGCTTTGGCCCGCCACGCCGCCGCCGAAGCGGCGGGCCCAAAAGCAGATGTTTCAACGGCCGCGAGGCCCTTACTCAGACGGTGTCCCCATGAACGACCACCAAGAGCCGCAGCGCGCGGTCCCCGCCGCGCAAGGTCTGTACGACCCGCAGAACGAGCACGACGCTTGCGGCGTCGGCTTCGTCGCTCACATCAAGGGCAAGAAGAGCCACGAGATCATCGAGCAGGGTCTGAAGATCCTGGAGAACCTCGATCACCGCGGCGCGGTCGGCGCCGATCCGCTGATGGGCGACGGCGCGGGCATCCTGATCCAGATTCCGGACGCGTTCTATCGCGAGGAAATGGCGCGCCAGGGCGTGACGCTGCCGCCGGCCGGCGAATATGGGGTCGGCATGATCTTCCTGCCGAAGGAAAACGCCTCGCGGATCGCCTGCGAACAGGAGCTGGAGCGCACCGTCAAGGCGGAGGGGCAGGTGGTGCTGGGCTGGCGCGACGTGCCGGTCGATTCGAGCATGCCGATCTCGCCGACGGTGAAGGCTTCCGAGCCGCTGATCCGCCAGATCTTCATCGGCCGCGGCAAGGACGTGATCGTCACCGACGCGCTCGAGCGCAAGCTGTACGTGATCCGCAAGACCGCCAGCCACCGCATCCAGGCGCTCAAGCTCAAGCACGGCAAGGAATACTTCGTGCCGTCGATGTCGGCGCGCACCATCGTCTACAAGGGCCTGCTGCTGGCCGGCCAGGTCGGCGTCTACTACCGCGACCTGCAGGACGTGCGGGTGGTCTCGGCGCTGGCCCTGGTGCACCAGCGCTTCTCGACCAACACCTTCCCGGCCTGGGAACTGGCCCACCCGTACCGGATGATCGCCCACAACGGCGAGATCAACACCGTCAAGGGCAACGTCAACTGGCTCAACGCACGCACCGGCGCGATCGCCAGCCACGTGCTCGGCGACGACCTGCCCAAGCTCTGGCCGCTGATCTACCCCGGCCAGTCGGACACGGCCTCGTTCGACAACTGTCTCGAGCTGCTGGTGATGGCGGGCTACCCGCTGGTCCACGCGATGATGATGATGATCCCGGAAGCCTGGGAACAGCACACGCTGATGGACGACAACCGCCGCGCCTTCTACGAGTACCACGCCGCGATGATGGAGCCGTGGGACGGCCCCGCCGCGATCGCCTTCACCGACGGCCGCCAGATCGGCGCGACGCTGGACCGTAACGGCCTGCGTCCGGCGCGCTACATCGTCACCGACGACGACCTGGTGATCATGGCCTCGGAAGCCGGCACGCTGCCGATCCCCGAGTCGAAGATCGTCAAGAAGTGGCGCCTGCAGCCGGGCAAGATGTTCCTGATCGACATGGAGCACGGCCGCATCATCGACGACAAGGAACTGAAGGACAACCTCGCCAACGCCAAGCCCTACAAGAGCTGGATCGACGCGGTGCGCATCAAGCTCGACGAGATCGAGCCCAAGGACGAGGACGTCGCGGCCGAGCGCCGCTCGGCGTCGACGCTGCTCGACCGCCAGCAGGCCTTCGGCTACACGCAGGAAGACCTCAAGTTCCTGATGGCGCCGATGGCGCAGCAGGGCGAGGAAGCGGTCGGCTCGATGGGCAACGACTCGCCGCTGGCGGTCATGTCCAACAAGAACAAGACGCTCTACCACTACTTCAAGCAGCTGTTCGCGCAGGTCACCAACCCGCCGATCGACCCGATCCGCGAGAACATGGTGATGTCGCTGGTGTCCTTCATCGGCCCGAAGCCGAACCTGCTCGACACGCAGAACGTCAACCCGCCGATGCGCCTCGAAGTCTCGCAGCCCGTGCTCGACTTCAAGGACATCGCCAAGATCCGCTCGATCGACCAGTACACCGGCGGCAAGTTCAGCGCCTACGAGCTGAGCATCTGCTACCCGGCCGGCTGGGGCAAGGAAGGCATCGAGGCGCGCCTGGCCTCGCTGTGCGCCGAGGCCGCCGACGCGGTCAAGTCGGGCTACAACATCCTGATCGTGTCGGATCGCAAGACCGACGCGGACACGGTGGCGATCCCGGCGCTGCTGGCCACCTCGGCGATCCACTCGCATCTGGTCGACCAGGGCCTGCGCACCAGCACCGGCCTGGTGGTCGAGACCGGCTCGGCGCGCGAGACGCACCACTTCGCGCTGCTGGCGGGCTACGGCGCGGAAGCGGTCCACCCGTACCTGGCGATGGAAACGCTCGCCAAGCTGGCCGAAGGCCTGCCGGGCGACCTGTCGGCCGAGAAGGCGATCTACAACTTCACCAAGGCGGTCGGCAAGGGCCTCTACAAGGTGATGTCGAAGATGGGCATCTCGACCTACATGTCCTACACCGGCGCGCAGATCTTCGAAGCGGTCGGCCTGGCCGGCGAGCTGGTCAACAAGTACTTCAAGGGCACGGCCTCGAAGGTCGGCGGCATCGGCCTGTTCGAGGTGGCCGAGGAAGCGCTGCGCCTGCATCGCGACGCCTTCGGCGACAACCCGCTGCTGCGCGA
Organism: Burkholderia sp. Cy-637; assembly: GCF_011753175.1. Taxonomy (NCBI): domain Bacteria; kingdom Pseudomonadati; phylum Pseudomonadota; class Betaproteobacteria; order Burkholderiales; family Burkholderiaceae; genus Burkholderia; species Burkholderia sp. Cy-637. The sequence continues at coordinate 13,583 of NZ_VWWC01000050.1, forward strand.
CATGCTCGACGCGGGCGGCGAGTACGCGTTCCGGATCCGCGGCGAGGACCACATGTGGACCCCGGATTCGATCGCCAAGCTGCAGCACGCCACGCGCAGCAACTCGTACCAGACGTACAAGGAATACGCGCACCTGATCAACGACCAGACGCGCCGTCACATGACCTTCCGCGGCCTGTTCGAGTTCAAGGTCGATCCGTCCCGCGCGATCCCGATCGACGACGTCGAATCGGCCAAGGATATCGTCAAGCGCTTCGCCACCGGCGCGATGTCGCTGGGCTCGATCAGCACCGAGGCGCACGCCACGCTGGCGGTGGCGATGAACCGCATCGGCGGCAAGTCGAACACCGGCGAGGGCGGCGAGGACGTCAACCGCTACAGGAACGAGCTGCGCGGCATCCCGATCAAGAGCGGCGAGACGCTGCGCTCGGTGATCGGCGAGGAAGTGGTGCGCGACATCCCGCTCAAGGACGGCGATTCGCTGCGCTCGAAGATCAAGCAGGTGGCCTCGGGCCGCTTCGGCGTGACGGCCGAGTACCTGTCCTCGGCCGACCAGATCCAGATCAAGATGGCGCAGGGCGCGAAGCCCGGCGAGGGCGGCCAGCTGCCCGGCCACAAGGTCTCGGAATACATCGGCAAGCTGCGCTACGCGGTGCCGGGCGTCGGCCTGATCTCGCCGCCGCCGCACCACGACATCTACTCGATCGAGGATCTGGCGCAGCTGATCCACGACCTGAAGAACGTCAACCCTGTGGCCAGCATCTCGGTGAAGCTGGTGTCGGAAGTCGGCGTGGGCACGGTGGCGGCGGGTGTCGCCAAGGCCAAGGCCGACCACGTGGTGGTGGCCGGCCATGACGGCGGCACCGGCGCCTCGCCGCTGTCCTCGCTCAAGCATGCCGGCACGCCCTGGGAACTGGGCCTGGCCGAAACCCAGCAGACCCTGGTGCTGAACGGGCTGCGCGGGCGCATCCGCGTGCAGGCCGACGGCCAGATGAAGACCGGTCGCGACGTCGCGATCGGCGCGATGCTCGGCGCCGACGAGTTCGGCTTCGCCACCGCGCCGCTGGTGGTCCAGGGCTGCATCATGATGCGCAAGTGCCACCTGAACACCTGCCCGGTCGGCGTCGCCACGCAGGACCCGGTGCTGCGCGCGAAGTTCTCGGGCCAGCCCGAGCACGTGGTGAACTACTTCTTCTTCGTCGCCGAGGAAGTGCGCGAGATCATGGCCCAGCTCGGCATCGCGAAGTTCGACGAGCTGATCGGCCGCGCCGACCTGCTCGACACGCGCAAGGGCGTCGAGCACTGGAAGGCCAAGGGCCTCGACTTCTCGCGCGTGTTCTACCAGCCGCAGGTCGAGAACGCATCGACGCGCCACGTCGACGTGCAGGACCACGGCCTCGAGCGCGCGCTCGACCACACGCTGCTCGAAAAATCGAAGGCGGCGATCGAGAACGGCGAGCACGTGTCCTTCATCCAGCCGGTGCGCAACGTGAACCGCACGGTCGGCGCGATGCTCTCGGGCGTGATCGCCAAGAAGTACGGCCGCGACGGCCTGGCCGACGACGCCATTCACATCCAGCTGAAGGGCACGGCGGGCCAGAGCTTCGGCGCCTTCCTGGCGAAGGGCGTCACGCTCGACCTGGTCGGCGACGGCAACGACTACGTCGGCAAGGGCCTGTCGGGCGGCCGCATCATCATCCGCCCGACCAACGACTTCCGCGGCAAGTCCGAGGAAAACATCATCTGCGGCAACACGGTGATGTACGGCGCGCTGGAAGGCGAGGCCTTCTTCCGCGGCGTGGCCGGCGAGCGCTTCTGCGTGCGCAACTCGGGCGCCACGGCGGTGGTCGAGGGCACCGGCGACCACGGCTGCGAATACATGACGGGCGGCACGGTGGTGGTGCTCGGCGAGACCGGGCGCAACTTCGCGGCCGGCATGTCGGGCGGCCTGGCCTATGTCTACGATCCGGACGGCAGCTTCGCGGCCAAGTGCAACAAGGCGATGGTCGCGCTCGATCCGGTGCTGCAGCAGGTCGAGCAGGAACGCACGGTCGACCGCGCGATCTGGCACGCCGGCCAGACCGACGAAGCGCTCCTGAAGGGGCTGATCGAGCGTCACTTCCAGTTCACCGGCTCGCCGCGCGCGAAGTCGCTGCTGGAAAACTGGGATGCGGCGCGCCGCCAGTTCGTGAAGGTGTTCCCGCACGAATACAAGCGCGCGCTCGGCGAGATCGCGGCCGCCAAGGCCGCGAAGGAAGCCGTCGCAGCCTGACGCCGACGATCGAAACGAACTAGCGAACGTGCCCGCCGCATCGAGCGGCGGGCACGGGTCCCCACCCGAACCACCCCCGATTCAGACGAGAACCTTATGGGCAAGGCAACCGGTTTTCTCGAGTTCGAACGCCGCCACGAGGCGTACGAGGCTCCGCTCACCCGTGTGAAGCATTACAAGGAATTCGTCGCGGCGCTGTCCGACGACGACGCGAAGGTCCAGGGCGCGCGCTGCATGGACTGCGGCATCCCGTTCTGCAACAACGGCTGCCCGGTCAACAACATCATTCCGGACTTCAACGACCTGGTGTATCGCCAGGACTGGCAGCAGGCCATCGAGGTGCTGCACTCGACCAACAACTTCCCCGAGTTCACGGGCCGCATCTGCCCGGCGCCCTGCGAGGCGGCCTGCACGCTCGGCATCAACAACGACCCGGTCGGCATCAAGTCGATCGAGCACGCGATCATCGACAAGGCCTGGGCCGAAGGCTGGGTCAAGCCGCTGCCGGCCGCCCACAAGACCGGCAAGAAGGTGGCCGTGGTCGGCTCCGGCCCGGCGGGCCTGGCGGCCGCGCAGCAGCTCGCGCGCGCCGGCCACGAGGTGACGGTGTTCGAGAAGAACGATCGCGTCGGCGGCCTGCTGCGCTACGGCATCCCCGACTTCAAGCTGGAGAAGTGGCTGATCGACCGCCGCATGCGCCAGATGGAAGCCGAGGGCGTGACCTTCCGCACCAGCGTGTTCATCGGCAAGGATCCGCTGCCGCCGCAGATCGGCAGCCTGGCGAAGGAAACCATCTCGCCTGACACGCTCAAGGAAGAGTTCGACGCGATCGTGATCGCGGGCGGCTCGGAAACGCCGCGCGATCTGCCGGTGCCGGGCCGCGAGCTCGAGGGTGTGCATTTCGCGATGGACTTCCTGCCGCAGCAGAACCGCGTCAATGCCGGCGACAAGGTGGCCGACCAACTGCTCGCCAAGGGCAAGCACGTGGTGGTGATCGGCGGCGGCGATACCGGTTCGGATTGCGTGGGCACCTCGAACCGCCACGGCGCGAAGTCGGTCACGCAGTTCGAGCTGCTGCCGCAGCCGCCCGAGCAGGAAAACAAGCCGATGGTCTGGCCGTACTGGCCGATCAAGCTGCGCACCTCCTCGTCGCACGACGAGGGCTGCGAGCGCGATTGGGCGGTCGCCACCAAGCGCCTGGAAGGCAAGAACGGCAAGGTCGAGAAGCTGATCGCCGCGCGCGTCGAGTGGAAGGACGGCAAGATGGTCGAGGTGCCGGGCTCGGAGTTCGAGATGAAGGCCGACCTGGTGCTGCTGGCGATGGGCTTCACGCAGCCGGCCGCGCCGGTGCTGGATGCCTTCGGCGTGGCCAAGGATGCGCGCGGCAACGCGCGCGCGGCCACCGAGGGCGAGCGCGCCTACACGACCTCGGTCGACAAGGTGTTCGCGGCCGGCGACATGCGCCGCGGCCAGTCGCTGGTGGTCTGGGCGATCCGCGAAGGCCGCCAGTGCGCGCGCTCGGTCGACGCGTTCCTGATGGGCCATTCGGAACTGCCGCGCTGAGCGGCGACGCGCGGGACGCCAGCCGGCGTCTCGCCGCGGATGTGAAAAGAGCACGCTTCGGCGTGCTCTTTTTCATTGCTGCGGGGCCGGCTGCGAATGCGCTCAGGCGGCGGCCTCGTCGCGCCGCACCTCCAGCGTGCGGTCGTGGAACTGCGCCAGCGATTCGCGGTGCGCGATGCTGACGATCGCCGCGCCCGGCAGGCGCGCCGCCAGCAGGCCGTAGAGATGCGCCTCGTTCTCGGCGTCGAGCGCGCTGGTGGCCTCGTCAAGGAACAGGAAGTCGGGCTTGTGCAGCAGCACGCGCGCGCCGGCCAGGCGCTGCTGTTCGCCCGGCGAGAGGATCTGGGTCCAGTGGCCCGATTCCTCCAGGCGGCCGGCGTAGTCTTCCAGCCCGCTGTCGCGCAGCGCCGCGCGGCAGTCCTCGTCGCTGAAGCGATCGACCGCCGACGGATAGGCCAGCGCGCCCTTCAGCGTGCCGATCGGCAGGTAGCTGCGCTGCGGCACGAACATCATGGCGGCGCCGACCGGCGCGTCGATCGCGCCCTCGCCGAACGGCCAGAGGCCCGCCATCGCGCGCATCAGCGTGCTCTTGCCGGCGCCCGAGGGGCCGCGCACCAGCCAGCGCGAACCCGGCTCGATGCTGATGTCGTCGATGCGCGACAGCGGCTTGCCGTCGGGCAGGGCGAGGCGCAGGCCGTGGGTGCCGAGGTTCTGCTCGTCCATGTAATGCAGGTTGATGCCGCCGCGCTCGGTGGCCGGCGACATCGATTCCTTCAGGTGCGAGGCGCGCGTGACGCGCTTGAATTCGCGCAGACGATTGACGGTCGCGCGCCAGTCCACCAGGGTGCCGTAACTGTTCACGAACCAGGAGAAGGAGTCGCTGACGGTGCCGAAGGCGCCGACGATCTGCATCAGCACCCCGAACGAGTAGGCGCCCGCGAAGTAGCGCGGCGAGGCCACGGCGATCGGGAAGATGTTGGCGAGCTGGGCGTAGAAGCTGATCACGAAGGTCATGCGCTTGGTGATCGACATCACGCGCCGCCAGTTCTCGCGGATATGGCCGAACAGGTCGAGCGCGCCCTGGCGCTCGCGCGACATGCCGTCGTAGAAGGCGATCTGCTCGGCGTTCTCGCGGATCCGGATCAGGCCGAAACGCAGGTCGGCCTCGACGCGCTGCTGCTGGTAGGTGATCGAGACCAGCGGATGGCCGGCCTTGTAGGTCACGTAGGAGCCGATCAGCGCGTAGATCGCGGCGGCCCAGACCATGTAGCCGGGAATCACGAAGCTGGTGCCGCCCAGCGAGATGGTCGCCGCGCCCGCGATCGACCAGAGGATCACGATGAAGGAGAACAGCGTGACCACCGTCGAGAGCAGGTCGAGCGTCAGCGACAGCGTGCTGGTGGCGAGCGAATTCAGGTCGTCGGTGATCCGCTGGTCGGGGTTGTCGGCCAGCCGGTCGCGCTCGATGCGGTAGAAGGCACGGTCGCCGAACCAGTCGTCGAGCGCCTGGGTGGTGATCCATTGCCGCCAGCGGAAACCCAGCAACTGGCGCAGGTAGCGGCTATAGACGGCGATGATGATGAAGGAGAACGCATAGCCGGCGAAGATCATCAGCAGGTGCGGCACCTGGGCGGCGTCCTTCTGCTGCAGCGCGTTGTAGAAGGCGCCGTTCCAGGCATTGAGCCGGACGTTGATCCAGACCACCGTGAGATTCATCGCGATGATCGCGATCAGCAGCGACCAGGCCAGCTTCCATTCCGAGGACACCCAGTAGGGCTTGATCAGGCTCCACGCGGAGATGCGGGCGTCGTCGGGCGGCGCGTCGTTCGCGGCGCGGGCGGCGGGGGACGAGGGCGTCATGGGTTTCCTGCGTTTGGGGGGCGCGATGCCGGGTTGTCGAAGCGATGCGCGAGCCGGGCCGCGCATCCAAACAAAATCGTGCCAGTTGGCGACAGCTTGCCGCGGATTGTGCGGCGCCTCGCTTAAACGGCTCTTAACCGCGCCGGGGCGCCCTCGGGGCGAATCCGGCGGCCGGCCGAAACAGGGGCCATTGTGCCAGCACCGCGTGACGGCGCGCAGATCGGGGTCGAACGACCAGACCTGGCCAGGCGCCTCGCCGCAACCGTTCGCCGCCTGCCGCGCGATGGGGCGGCGTCGTTTGCGGGCGTTCGGGCTTCTGTGGTCTAATGGCCGCCTGACGAAACAGGGGTGCTTTGCTGCCCGCCGGAGCCGGAAACGGACCTCGGGCGATGCGGCGGCAAGGCTGAGAGAGACCCTTCGCACCCGATCCGGGTAATACCGGCGCGGGAAGTTTCCGATACCACCGGGTCGCGCGCTGTTTCCACGCTGTCGCCATGCTCTTGCCATCCATTGCGATGGTTCGACATGGGCGCCGCCCGGTCGGCCCAGGCCGCCGGTTTCGTCCGTTCGATCACGCCCTCGCGCGTCACGGAAGGAGCCCATGCCCGTTCTTCACGTCCAGCCGTTTTTCCCTGATTCCGATGCTTCGCGGTGCTGCCCGCCGTGGCCGGCTTGCGTTCGCGTGCTTGCCGGCGACGGCAGTCGCGCCGACCTCGCGGCGGAGCACGTGCGATGAGCCGCGCCGCCGGCGAGCGCCCCGATATCGCCGTGCTGGGCGGCGGCTTGGTCGGCCGCCTGATCGCCTGGCGGCTGGCGGGGCTGGGCATGCGCGTTGCGCTCTACGAGCGCGGCGACGCGGCCGGTACGGGCGCGGCCGCCTGGGTGGCCGCCGCGATGCTCGCGCCCCTGGCCGAGGCGGCCAGCGCCGAGCTGTTGATCACCGAGCTGGGCGCGGCCTCGCTGGCGCGCTGGCCGCAGTGGCTGGCCGAGTTGCCCGAGCCGGTGTTCTTCCAGCACAACGGCACCCTGGTGGTCTGGCATCAGGCCGATCGCGCCGAGGCGCCCTTGTTCGAGCGGCGCGTGCGCGCCAACGCGCCGGCCGAGCTCGTCGACGGCGCCGCGCGCAAGGCCCGTGCGAACGAGGCGGCCTTGCCGGAGTCGTCCGCCGAGGCCGAGGAAGTGGTGCGCCCCCCGTACTGGGACAAGGCCAGCGCCGATCTCGTCAAGCGCGATCGCATCCTCAAGAAGCTGATTCCGAAATTCGGCCCGGCGCATCTGGTCAAGCGCGGCGATCCCTTCGTCACGCTGGCGCGCTCGGTGGTCGGCCAGCAGATCTCGGTGAGCTCGGCGCAGGCCGTGTGGGCGGCGATCGAAGCCGCCTGCCCGAAGCTCGCGCCGCAGCAGGTGATCCGCCTCGGCCTGGAGAAGCTCGCGGCCTGCGGCCTGTCCAAGCGCAAGTCGGAATACATCATCGACCTGGCCCAGCATTTTGTTTCGGGCGCCTTGCACGTCGACAAATGGACCTCGATGGAAGACGAGGACGTGATCGCCGAGCTCACGCAGATCCGCGGCATCGGCCGCTGGACCGCCGAGATGTTCCTGATCTTCAACCTGTCGCGGCCCGACGTGCTGCCGCTCGACGACCCCGGCCTGATCCGCGCGATCAGCGTCAACTACTTCAGCGGTGAACCCGTCACGCGCAGCGAGGCGCGCGAGGTCGCAGCCAACTGGGAACCGTGGCGTACTGTCGCAACCTGGTACATGTGGCGCAGCCTTGACCCGGAATCCGGTGACGCTTGATCCGTTTTTGCTATTGATTAAATCGGCTCGATAGTTTCGAGTCGATTTTGATGCGAACCAGCGCGGTTAGAATACGCGCTGCCGCACGACCTAGGACTCCCATACATGAAGACCACGTTTCTGGATTTCGAACAGCCGATCGCCGAACTGGAAGGCAAGATCGAGGAACTGCGATTCGTGCAGGACGATTCGGCCGTCGACATTTCGGAAGAGATCGAGCGGCTGTCGAAGAAGAGCCAGCAACTGACCAAGGACCTCTACGCGAACCTCTCGCCGTGGCAGGTCTCGCAGATCGCGCGCCATCCGCAGCGTCCCTACACGCTCGATTACGTGAGCGAGCTGTTCACCGATTTCCACGAACTGCATGGCGACCGCGCCTTTGCCGACGACCAGTCGATCATCGGCGGCCTGGCGCGCTTCAGCGGCAATCCCTGCATGGTGATCGGCCACCAGAAGGGGCGCGACACCAAGGAGCGCGCGGCGCGCAACTTCGGCATGCCGCGTCCGGAAGGCTATCGCAAGGCCGAGCGCCTGATGCGCCTGGCCGAGAAGTTCGGCCTGCCGATCTTCACCTTCGTCGATACGCCGGGCGCGTATCCCGGCATCGGCGCCGAGGAGCGCGGCCAGTCGGAGGCGATCGGCCGCAACCTGTACGTGATGGCCGAGCTGAAGACGCCGATCATCACCACCATCATCGGCGAGGGCGGCTCGGGCGGCGCGCTGGCGATCGCGGTGGCCGATACCGTGCTGATGCTGCAATTCTCCACCTACTCGGTGATCTCGCCGGAAGGCTGCGCCTCGATCCTCTGGAAGAGCGCGGCCAAGGCACCCGAGGCTGCCGAGGCGCTGGGCCTGACCGCTCACCGCCTGAAGGCGCTGGGCCTGATCGACAAGATCGTCAACGAGCCGCTCGGCGGCGCGCATCGCGATCCGAAGGGCATGGCCGCGCTGCTGCGCCGTGCGCTGGCCGATACGCTGCGACAGTTCCAGGGCATGAGCATCGATGCGCTGCGCGAGCGTCGCCTGGAACGCCTGCTTGCCTACGGCAAGTACAAGGAAACCACGCCGGGCATCTGAGCCCCGTCTTCCACGTGCCTCGCGCGTGATGCCGATGATTCCTCCGAATGACCTCAACGCGGACCGCGTCGTACTCGACGCGGTCCGCGTTGCTTTGGGCGAGCTGCCCGAGCACGCGACGATCGCGATCGCCTACAGCGGCGGGCTCGATTCCTCCGTGCTGCTCGAAGCCGCCGCGCGCGTCGCCGGCGCCGAGCGCTGCGTGGCGCTGCATGTCCATCACGGCCTGAGCCCGAACGCCGATGCGTGGCTCGCGCATGCCGAGGCGGCCGCGGCTGCGCTCGGCGTGCGTTTCGATGTCGAGCGCGTCGAGGTGCCGCGTGGCACCGGGCTCGGCGTCGAGGCCAGCGCGCGCGAGGTGCGCTACCGCGCGCTCGACGCGATGGGCGAGCGGCATGGCGCGCAGGCGCTGTGGCTGGCCCAGCATGCCGACGACCAGGCCGAGACGGTGCTGCTGCAGTTGCTGCGCGGCGCGGGCCTGGCCGGCATCGCCGCGATGGCGCCGCGCTACCTGCCCGCCGAGGCGAGCATGGTGCGCGTGCGCCCGCTGCTGCATCTGCTGCGCGCCCAGCTCGAGCGTTATGCCGAGGCGCGCCGGCTGCGCTGGATCGACGACGAATCCAATGCCGACACGCGCTATACGCGCAATGCGCTGCGCATCGAGGTGCTGCCGGCGCTGTCGGTGCATTTCCCCGGTTTTCGCGACGCGCTCGCGCGTACCGCGCAGCATGCGGCGGCCGCGCAGCGGCTGCTCGACGCGCTGGCCGCCGGCGATCTCGCCGAGATCGCCCGGGACGAGGGCCGCGCCTTGTCGCGCGAGCGCCTGCTCGCGCTCGACGACGAGCGCGGCGCCAACCTGCTGCGCCACTGGATGCGCACGCTCGGCCTGCCCGGCGCATCGGCCGCGCGCCTGGCCGAGATGATCAAGCAGTTGCGCGCGACGCAGGTGTCGCATGCGCTGCGGATCGATCATGCGGGACAGTGCCTGAGGCTGTATCGCGAGGAGGTGTATTGGGAGGCCGGCGACAGTGCCGATCCGCCCGACGACGGCACCTCGCCCGAGCGCCCCGTGGCGCGGCTCGACTGGCGCGGCCAGGAGGTCTGGCACCTGCCGGCCTGGCGCGGCAGCTTCGTGTTCCGGCCGGTGACGGCCGAGGCGGGGCAGGTGGAGAACAGCGTGGCCGAGGCCACGCTCGCGCAGGCGCCGCTGATGGTGCTCGCGCGCAGCGGCGGCGAACGCCTGCGGATGTCCGCCGGCGGCCCCTCGCGCACGCTCAAGAACCTGTTCCAGGAGCGCGGCGTGCCCGCCTGGCAGCGCGACGTGCCGCTGCTGCATGTCGGCCAGACGCTCCTGTTCGTGCCGCGCATCGGCCTGAATCGCGCGCCCGAGGCGGCCGGCGCCGAGGCCGGGCAGGGCGGCGGCGCGCGCCGCCAGATCGAGTGGCGCCCCGATCTGCTGATGGCCTGAATTAAATGGGGCCGGGGCGATAACAAAAATGCCGATTTGCAGCGGCGCCCGTTTTTTAAAGGTGTCGGATCAATGCGGCTCGCTTGTCAAGCGGACCTCGATAGAGTACGCTCAAGCGTTTGCTCGGCTCGATTTTTCGAGCATTTTGTGCAGGTTTTCCGCGTGACGTACCCGGTTTGCGCGGCCTGATCCGCCGACCGGGCAAATCCGCCACGCCAGCGTACTGTTCCCGCCGTTTTTCCCGTCGTCCCCCTGCCAAAAGCCGCGAGACCGAACGGCAGCGCGGCTTCCGGCGCAGTGCGCCCGCGCGGTCAATCTCCTGTTCTGAACGACAATGGCACTCATCGTACATAAATACGGCGGCACCTCGATGGGCTCGGTCGAGCGCATCAAGAACGTCGCGAAACGCGTCGCGAAATGGCATCAGGCCGGTCACCAGCTGGTGGTCGTGCCCTCGGCGATGTCCGGCGAAACGAACCGCCTGCTGGGTCTCGCGAAGGAAATCTCGAGCCAGCCCGATCCGCGCGAACTCGACATGATTGCCTCGACCGGCGAGCAGGTCAGCGTCGGCCTGCTGGCGATCGCGCTGCAGGAAATCGGCGTCCCGGCCGTCAGCTACGCGGGCTGGCAAGTGCCCATCAAGACCGACAGCGCATTCACCAAGGCACGCATCCAGTCGATCGACGATGCGCGCGTCAAGAAGGATCTCGCGGCGGGCAAGGTGGTGATGATCACCGGCTTCCAGGGCGTCGATCCGGAAGGCAACATCACCACGCTGGGCCGCGGCGGCTCGGACACCTCGGCGGTCGCGGTCGCGGCGGCGCTGGGTGCCGAGGAGTGCCTGATCTATACCGACGTCGACGGCGTGTACACGACCGATCCGCGCGTGGTCGACGGTGCCCGCCGGCTCGACCGCGTGACCTTCGAGGAGATGCTGGAAATGGCCAGCCTCGGCTCGAAGGTGCTGCAGATCCGCTCGGTCGAATTCGCCGGCAAGTACCGCGTGAAGACGCGTGTGCTGTCGAGCCTGACCGATCCCCTGATTGCGCTCGACGAAGAGATGAAGTCGGGCACCCTGATTACTTTTGAAGAAGACGAGACCATGGAAAAGGCAGTCATTTCCGGCATCGCATTTCAGCGCGACGAAGCCCGCATCGTGGTGATGGGTGTGCCCGACAAGCCGGGTATCGCCTACCAGATCCTCGGCCCGGTGGCCGACGCGAACATCGACGTCGACATGATCATCCAGAACCAGAGCGTGGCCGGCAAGACCGACTTCACGTTCACGGTCGGCCGCGGCGACTACCAGAAGGCGATGGACATCCTGACCAACCAGGTCAAGGGCCATGTCAACGCCGAGCAGGTGCTGGGCGACCCGAAGGTCTCGAAGGTCTCGGTGGTGGGCGTGGGCATGCGTTCGCACGTGGGCGTGGCGAGCACGGCGTTCCGCACGCTGTCGGAAGAGGGCATCAACATCCAGATGATCTCGACCTCCGAAATCAAGATCTCGGTGCTGATCGACGAGAAGTACATGGAGCTGGCCGTGCGCGCGCTGCACAAGGCGTTCGAGCTGGACCAGGCCTGAGTTCGCGGGGTTTTCGCGGATTCGAGCGCGCGGCCGTCTTCGGCCGCGCGGCTCCTTGGAAGCGGGTTGTGGTTTAGGCAAAAAAAGCGTGCCGAAACATTTGACCTGGGCCCAATGAGCAGATAGAATTTCGTTCTCGTCGCGCTGCCTCCCTGGCGCGAGCGAAAGTTTGGGAGACGTGGCCGAGAGGTCGAAGGCACTCCCCTGCTAAGGGAGCATCTGGGCCAAAACCTGGATCGAGGGTTCGAATCCCTCCGTCTCCGCCAATAGGCGGTGACAAAGCCCCGCAAGTTTTCGGACTTGCGGGGCTTTTTCTTTTTCAGCCTATTAATTGGCCCATCAATGGCCAAGGGCCCATCGGTCATTCGAGGTAGATCATTTGGAATCGCGACAGGTCGTTGCCAGATTAGAGAGCGGTGTGGTGTCGGTTTCAGGTGGTTCAAAACAGGTAAAGGGAATCTCGGTGATCACGAGGCGAACCCGCTTCTGCCGCTGATTGTGGAGCAGGAATTGTCGCTTCGACAGATTCGATTTCACCTTGCCGCTTTGTTTTCCCGGCTTCGTGGGGAAAACCCGTGTCATCGACGGAATCACCAATTCGAAGAATTGATCTGGACCGTGCGCATGCTTGTCGATGTACTCGGATGCCTTGTAGAGAATCCACTCCACCTGCTGTCTGCTCAGAGAACGAGTATTTGACTTGCATTGGATAAAGCGAGCCTCGGATCCCTTACGGGCGACTAGGTCCACTCCTTGGTCGTAGAAACCAAGCGTTGCGCCGCGATACTCGACCAGATAGCCCGCAGCCTCGAAGTGAAGTCCGACGAGTCGTTCATAGACGGCACCGAAGTCCGAATGAGTCAGTTCATCGGCGCCAATCATATCGATTAACTGGCCGCTGGCATTAAATACTTCGACCGCGTGCTCGGGCGTCACGCTTGGAATACCTGCCATCAGCCTGCGATTCAAGCCCTTCATGCCGCCCCCAGTGAGACTTGTCAGCACTGTTCGAAAATAACCTCCGAAAGGATAACCGCTGATTGCGTTTCGTTGGAATGCAAGGCCCCGCTAGGTAATGCCAGCTCACCTCGTCGAAATGCGCTGATGCGCCACATGATCGATGCGCGTGGCCGGAAGGTGGGGTTTGTCCGAGGCGCCAACATCGCAAGCGCCTGAGCGCGGCGAGCGCGTTGGAAATTGCGATCTCGATGGCCTGTTGAAGAAGCGCTTCGATTGCTGGCGTCGTTGCTTCGATGCCGGGCGGGAGGGCGCTTGGTGCCACCATGCCGTCGCCGTCGCCGTCGCCGTCGCCGTCGCCGTCGCCGTCGCCGGCGGCTCGCGGCATCCTCCGGAGCTCCTCCAACCACCATCGATCAGGGGCCGGCTACGTCGACGTCGCGCCGACGCTCACGGAATCGAATAAGCCGAGGCGTGTGTAAACCTCTCGCCGATGACGTTGTAGCGAGCCTGCATCGCGTCGAAGAAATACTCCTCGTCGCGGCGCGATACCTTGAACTCGCCCATGTTGGAGTCGAACACGGTGAGCCGCTGGTCGCGCTCGTTGCGCGCCGGTCGGTGGACCGTGATGGCATGGCCCGTGCCGAAGCCGATGAGGCCGACGACATAGTCTCCCGGTGCGCGAGTCAGGGCATGCATCGATTCGCCGTTGAACAGGTCCGTCGCGCGGCTGACCTGGACGCCTTGTTGGCGGAAGATCTCCGTGATCGCCATGTCGGTTCTCACCGAGGGATCGTGCGATACCGACTGGATGCTCTGCTGATAGCTGACGTAGTTGTTTTGCACGTTCTGGGCCCTCCCCAGGGCCGCCGGGGAGCGCAGCGCGGCCAGGCTGTCGGCGTTCTGCCCGGCGGCGCCTGATCGACGATTGGCGAGCCATTCCATGCTCAGCCCGTAGCACACACCCTCGCCGATCTCCTGTCCTACCGAGTCCGCCACCTGGCCCATGTTGTAGCGATTGCCGAGGAAGGGCAGCAAGGCATCGCGGGTGCGTTGCTGGGCCAGTTCCCTGCCGATGTGCTGGATATTCGACAGGTCAGGCCGCTGAGCCTGTTGCGGCGGACTCGTATCGTGGGCGGGATCGGACAAGCAGCACAGGCGGCTGATCCAGGAGCGCGACCGGACAGCCGGCGCGGTCTGTGACTGCGGCGGGTAATGATGGATGCCGGTTTGGGAATGATGGGCGGGAGGCGCGTGCCGCGGAGGTCTCGAGGACGTGCTGCTGCGCTGCGAGCGCATGGACGGTGGCAGGGCACCATAGGGGTTCGGCCGCGCGGACGGCTCGCCCGAGACCGACGGCGACGCATGCTGCGTGGCGGATTGCGGATCGTGCGACGGATGGCTGGTATAGGGGTTGTAGACCGGATTCGACTTGGGGAAATGAGAAGACATGAGTCGTGTTCGTGAAAGTCAAAAGTCATTCTGATATGGCGGCTCCTACTCTAGAGACTCGGCGCAGGCTTGGCGGCGATGCAGGCGAAGAAGTAGGGCAATTGGCGAACACGTTCCATCGCGCCGCGATCCGTGATCGAACCTCCACGCCTCGCGCAAGCCGCCGGCATCACTCGCGCCGTTGAGCGCAACTCATGAGTCGGCGTGTCAGAATCCCGAAGCAAAATCCGCGCGGTCGTCCCGACCTCGTCCCCCCGTCGTTCATTCCTATCGGAGTTGTCATGCAGGTTTCTCATCGCCGTTTCGGCCGCACCGGCTGGGACGTTTCGGAAGTGGGTTTCGGTGCCTGGGCGATCGGCGGCGCATGGGGCGACGTCTCTGACGCGGATGCGCGCCAGGCGCTGCATGCGGCGCTCGACGCCGGGGTCGATTTCATCGATACGGCCGACGTCTATGGCGACGGCCGCTCGGAGCGGATCATTCGCGAGGTGCTCAAGGAGCGCGGAGGCCAGCGTCCGATCGTGGCGACCAAGGCAGGGCGCCGGCTCGATCCGCATGTGCTGGAAGGCTATACGAAGGCCAATCTCGAAGCCTTCATCGATCGCAGCCGCGAGAATCTCGGCGTCGATACGCTCGATCTGCTGCAACTGCATTGCCCGCCGACGGACGCCTATTTCCGCCCCGAACTGTTCGAGGCGCTCGACGAACTCGTCGCGGCCGGCAAGCTGCGCCATTACGGCGTGTCGGTCGAACGCGTCGAGGAGGCCTTGAAGGCGATCGAGTATCCGAACCTGGTGTCGGTCCAGCTCATCTACAACCTGTTCCGGCAGCGGCCGGCGCAGTTGCTGTTCCGCGAGGCGATTGCGCGCGATGTCGCGATGATCGTGCGCGTGCCGCTGGCCAGCGGCATGCTGACCGGCAAATTCACGGCGCAGTCGAGCTTCGCGGCCGACGATCACCGCAATTTCAACCGTCACGGCGAAGCCTTCGACGTGGGCGAAACCTTCTCCGGCGTGCCTTACGAGGTTGCCCTGGAAGCCGTCGAGGCGCTGCGCCCCCATGTGCCGCAAGGCGCGACGATGGCGCAGTTTGCCCTGCGCTGGATCCTGATGGAGCGGGCCGTGTCGGTCGTCATCCCCGGCGCGAAGAACGCCGCGCAGGCGAAGGGCAATGCCGAGGCGAGCGCGCTGGCCCCGCTGCCCGAGGACAGCATGGAACAGGCGCGGCGGATCTACGATCAGTTGATCGCGCCGCACGTCCATCATCGCTGGTGATCGGAGCCGCCGCTGCCGGCACGCGAGGCGCGCAGGCAGCGGCGCCGCTTGCCTGCGATCCGTCGCGGCCTGGATTGCTCCCGCAATCCCATCCGAGCGGCCAGGCCCGATCGATCAAGCCGTTTCCGGAATCACCATCCGCACCACCAGGTCGATATACGCATCGTCGATCTCGGCATAGGGCATCAGCAAGCGATAGTAGAAGGCACCAAACAGCAGGTCGATCATGACCGCCTCTTCCTGCTGCGACATGCCCGCCATCTTCAGGGCATTGCGTCCTTCCTCGCGTCGCGGCCCGATCCATTTCTCCCAGAATTCGCGCGCCAGCTCCGGGTCCGACTGCGCCGCGCCGATCAGGTGACGCAGCAACTCGCGGCGTGAGGGATCGAGCGCGCGCGCGAAATCGCGAAGCACGTTGCGGAAGGTTTCGCGCGGCGTCGAGCCCCGGGGGTAGACGATATGGGGCTGGATGTCCGCGAGGAAGGCATCCATGATCACCGCGGCGGCATTGGGCCAGCGCCGGTAGATGGTCGTCTTGGCCACGCCGGAGGTCGTCGCGATCCCGTCGATCGTGACGCGGCTCGGACCCAGTTCGCGCGCCAGCTGCAGCGCCGCCGTCTGCACCGAAGCCGTTGTCGCGTTGTTCCTGGCACGCCCCGCGCGTCCTTTCTCCATCGTCATCCTGTCGATTCTCCTTGTCGCCGGGGCCCGCGGGCCTCCATCCACACCCAATTCATTCGATTGACATCGCTACGGAGCGTAGCGTAATCTCCGCCCGAAACGCTACGCATCGTAGCGTATTTGTGGGCGTGTTGCCCGGCGGCGCTTGCACGATCGACTCCCGATCCGGTCAAGCCGCGCCGCGACTCGCGCCATCCTGATTGGAAAGGAACATGGCAGACAAGGAAGTCAATTCGCAGCGGGGCGAGGATAGGGGCGTTCGAGCGGTATGTGTCTACTGCGGCTCGTCGCCCGGCGCCGATCCCGCCTTCATGGAGGCCAGCCAGGCGCTCGGGCGGGCATTGGCGCGGGCGAGGCTAAAGCTGGTCTATGGCGGCGGAACCACCGGCCTGATGGGCGCGGTGGCGCGTGGCGCGCTCGACGCCGGCGGGGAGGTCGGCGCGGTCATTCCGCGCTTCCTGATCGATCGCGAGGCAAACCAGGCATCGCTGACGATGTTCGAGGACCTGACGATCACCGACACCATGCACGAGCGCAAGCACCGGATGTTCGAGCGCTCGGATGCGTTCGTGGCACTGCCGGGCGGCATCGGAACGGTCGAGGAGATCGTGGAGATCATGACCTGGAGCCAGCTCGGCCGCCATCGCAAGCCGATCGTGCTCGTCAACACCAAGGGTTTCTGGAATCCGCTGCTTGCCCTGCTCGACCACCTGCGCGAGGCCGGCTTCATCCATAGCGGGCACCTGTTGCAGCCGATCCTTGCCGAGCGCGTGGAGGACGTGGTGCCTGCCATCCTGGAGGCAGCCGTTCCCGCCGGAACCTCGGGCGAGGGTGAGCCCTCGATCGTCGGGACGCGCTAGCCGGCAGGTTGGTTCCTCCGCCGATGCGGCTTGCGCCGCCCGCTCACCGGCGCAACATCTCCGCGATCGTCTGCGTGAGCAGGGTCTGCCGGTTCGCCTTGCGCTGGACCATGCTCACCGAGCGAATGAAGGTTCGCCCCGGCAGCGGCACCAGCCGCAGGTTCGGGTCGCTGCGCCATCCGCCGCCGCGCAGCACCGGCAGCACGCTTACCCCCACGTTGCCGCGCACCAGCGAGACGATCGTCTCGATCGAGTTCAGCTCCAGGTATTCGCGCGGCGCGATGCCGAGCTCGGCCAGCGCGCGGTCGATCACCACGCCGGTCGGCACGCGCCGGTCGAAGCGCAGGAATTCACGCTCGCGCAGGATGCGGCGCGCGTCGTCGCCGGGCGTCTCCCGGCTCGTCACCAGCATCAGCGGCTCCTCGTAAAGCGGCGTCCAGGCGAGCGTCTCGTGCAGCGCGCCCTCGGCGCTGTCCACCACCACGGCGAGGTCCACGTCGCCATCCTCGACCATGTGCGCCAGCTCGTTCGAGCGTGCCGAGGTCAGCCGCACCTCCAGTTCCGGATGATCGTTTTTCAGGTGCGCGATGGCCAGCGACAGCCCGCCGATCACCGATACCACCGCGCCGATGGTGACCGAGCCGCGCATGGTGTCGCCCGTGCTGGCGGGCAGCTCGTCGATCAGGGCGAGGATGTGCTCCACCTTGGCGCAGATCTCCCGGCCTTCGCGCGTGAGCGCGATCTGGCGCGCGCGGCGGTCGAAGATCGATTTGCCCAGCGCTTCCTCGAGCCCGCGCATCTGCAGGCTCACGGCGGCTTGCGTGAGCGCGGTCTTCTCGGCCGCCGTGGCGAACGAACCGCTGCGCGCCACGGCCTGCAGGGTGCGCAGCATGCGTAAGGTGAGCATGTAAATTAAATTTAAGTGTCGAGAAAAAATATTAAATTTTTTTGCCCGCGCGTTCAAGATAATCCAGGTATCGAGGTGGGCATGCGTGCCGCCTCCTTCCTCATTACCGGGATCCGAACTTCCATGACGAGCTTCGACTGGCAGAACCCCTATCCGACACCGCGCCTGCCGGTGTTCGCCCGCAACATCGTCTCGACCTCGCACCCGCTGGCGGCGCAGGCGGGGCTGCGCATGCTCTGGAAGGGCGGCAACGCGGTCGACGCGGCGATCGCGGCGGCCGCGGCCATCACCGTGGTCGAGCCGGTCTCCAACGGCCTGGGCAGCGACTGCTTCTCGCTGGTCTGGGACGGCGCGAAGCTGCACGGGCTGAACGCCTCGGGCCCCGCGCCGGCGGCCTGGAGCGTCGATTATTTCCGCCGCAGGTACGGCGAGGAAAACGGGCTGGCGAAGCAGCCCAAGCGCGGCTGGGACACGGTGACCGTGCCCGGCGTGATCGCCGGCTGGGAGGCGCTGCATGCGAAGTTCGGTTCGCTGCCGTTCGCTGACCTGATGGAGCCGGCCATCGAGATCGCCGAGCGCGGCCATGCCGTGGCGACCATCGTCACGCGCAAGTGGCAGGCCGCGATTCCCGAACTGCACAACCAGCCGGGGTTCGCCGAGACCTTCATGCCGCGCGGGCGCGCGCCGGAAGTCAGCGAGCGTGTCTGTTTCCCGGGCCACGCGGCCACCCTGCGCCGGCTCGCGGAAAAAGGGCCGCGCGACTACTACGAAGGCGAGATTGCCGAGCGCATCGCCGCCTTCGCGCGCGAGGGCGGCGCGGCGCTCACGCTGGACGACCTGCGCGGCTATCGCCCGGAATGGGTCGAGCCGATCGGCAAGGACTATCGCGGCTACACGGTCCACGAGATCCCGCCGAACGGGCAAGGCATCGCGGCGCTGATCGCGCTGGGCATCCTCGAGCAGTTCGACATGAGCGCGTTGCCGCGCGACAGCCTCGAATCGCAGCATCTGCAGATCGAGGCGATGAAGCTCGCCTTCGCCGATGTCTACCGCTACGTCGCCGATCCGCGCTCGATGGAGGTCACGCCCGAGCAGATGCTCGATGCCGCCTACCTCAAGGAGCGCGCCAAGCTGATCGACCCGAAGCGCGCCACGCACTTCGGCTTCGGCATGCCGCGCTCGGGCGGCACGATCTACCTGTCCGCGGTGGACGAGCGCGGCATGATGGTGAGCTTCATCCAGTCGAACTACATGGGCTTCGGCTCGGGCGTGGTGGTGCCCGGTACCGGCATCGCCCTGCAGAACCGCGGCTGCGGCTTCTCGATGGATCCGGCCTCGCCGAACGTGGTGGCGGGCGGCAAGCGCCCGTTCCACACCATCATCCCGGCCTTCCTCACGCAGCAGGTGAACGGCCGCCAGGAGGCGGTGATGAGCTTCGGCGTGATGGGCGGCGACATGCAACCGCAAGGGCATCTGCAGTCGGTGGTGCGCATGCTCGATTACGGCCAGCAGCCGCAGGCCGCCTGCGACGCGCCGCGCTGGAAGGTCAACCGCGATTTCACGCTCGACATCGAGTCGACCTTCGACGCGCAGACGGCACGCGGCCTGCAGGGCCTCGGCCACGAGATCAAGGGCATCGACGACCCCTACATGGACTTCGGCTCCGGCCAGTTCATCTGGAAGCTCGATCGCGAGGATCCGGAACGCGGCTACGTGGCCGCGAGCGATACGCGACGCGACGGGCTCGCCGCGGGTTTCTAGTCGGCCGGCGCCTGGCCGCGAGTCGGAGTTCCCGGCTCGCGGCGCGCGGCCATCGATGAGTAGAACAAAGCAAAGTGGGGAAGACTGGCATGGATATCGGGACATCGGCCGAGCAGGTCGCGCTCAGCCGCGGCATGATGCGCCGCATCGTATTCTCCTCGTCGATCGGCAACGCGCTCGAGTGGTTCGATTTTCTCGTCTACGGCTACTTCGCGCCGATCATCGCGAAGGTGTTCTTCCCCGTGCACGACGAATGGCTGTCGACCCTGCTGGCCGTCGGCACCTTCGGCATCTCCTTCCTGATGCGGCCGCTGGGCGCGATCGTGCTGGGCATCTACGGCGATCGCCACGGGCGCAAGGCGGCGCTCACGCTGGCCATCGCGCTGATGATGGCCGGCACGCTGGCGATGGCGGTCATGCCGCCCTATGCGTCGATCGGCATCGCGGCGCCGCTGCTGATCCTGCTCGCCCGCCTGGTGCAGGGTTTCGCGGTGGGCGGCGAGTTCGGCAGCGCGACCGCGCTGATGGTCGAGCACAGCCCGAACCGGCGCGGCTACTTCGCCAGCTGGCAGTTCGCGAGCCAGGGCGCGGCGGCGATCCTGGCGGCGGCCTTCGGTTCGCTGCTGGCCTGGTGGCTGCCGCCCGAGCAGCTCCAGTCCTGGGGCTGGCGCCTGCCGTTCTGCTTCGGGCTGGTGCTGGGGCCGGTGGGCTGGTACATCCGCTCGCACCTGGACGAGACGCCCGAATTCCTCGCCAACCAGCGGGCCGAGTCCATGCAGGCCGCGCCGCAAGGCAAGGCGCCGGGGCTCGGCCGTCAATGGGGCAGCCTGCTGCTGGCGGTCGGCATCGTCGCGCAATCGACGGTCGGCGTGTACATCCTGCAGCTCTACATGCCGATGTACGCGGTCAAGCAGCTCCACATGGCGGCGGCGACCTCGTTCGGCGTGGTCGTGCTCAACGGCGGCCTGCAGTTCCTGCTCTCGCCGGTGATGGGCGCGCTCTCGGATCGCATCGGGCGCGTGCGCATCATGCTGACCACCTCGATCCTGCTCGCCACGCTCACCTATCCGATGTTCGCGCTGCTGCAGCGCCATCCCACCCTGGGCTGGCTGCTCGTGCTGCAGGCCGCGGCCGGCATCTTCAAGGCGGCGTATTCGGGGCCGATGCCGGCCCTGATGTCGGAGATCTTTCCCGTGCGCGTGCGATCGGCGGGGCTGTCGATCGCCTACAGCCTCGGCGTGACGCTGTTCGGCGGTTTCGCGCCGACGATCGCGGAGGTGTTCATCCACGCGAGCGGCGATGTGCTCGCGCCTGCGTACTACGTGTCGCTCGCAGCCGTGATCTCGGGGGTATCGCTTGCCGTCGTGGGTTGGCGACGGCGAGATCGCGTTGGCGGCCAGCTTCGTTAGTCAAGTGTACGAAACGTCGGTCGCTGCCGGCCGGCATGCGGTCGTCGGTCGAGACGAACGCGCGTTTCATACGATCTCCAGCGGCCCCGAGCCGGGCAGGCTACTCACCAGCCCGGCCCCGATCAGCCTGGACGGCGTGTAGGCGCCGCCGGCCGGGGGAGTGCGCATCAGATGGTCGACCACGGCCAGCGCGCCGTTGACGGTGAGGCTGTACACATGGTCGGTACGCACGCGCGCCGTCCTGCGCTCGCCTCGCGCATTGCGCACCTCTCCCCAGACGTAGGTGGCCTGTCCGGCGCGCCGACGCGCATCCGGGCCGGTGACGGTCCTGCCGATGCGTGCCTTGAGCAGGTCCTGCACGGCGCGCAGGCCCAGCAGCGGCCGGACCAGGTTGCCGAGCCGGGCGCCGAGGACCATGCCGGCCGAGGCGGGGATGAACACCTCGATATTGGGAATGCCCGTGGTGGCGTAGGCCGTGGACACGTCGCCCCACGGAATGGTCATGGCGTTCTTCTCGCCATTGCCGAAGTCGATCCGGCGCACGCCATGGGCGAGCGGCACCGTCACGATGCGCCCGTCGCGACGGACCTTGCCGCCTTGCGGCATGCCCTCGACCAGGGTCTTGGCGGTGCCGGGCGAAAAGCTCGAACTCGAATCGAAGCCGAGGGCGAGATGCGTGGCATCCGGCAGGGCGGCCTTGAGCGCGGCCGCGACGCAATCGGTGGGAATCACGTCGAAGCCGACGCCCGGGCAGATCGTGATGCCGGCCTGCCGGGCGCGTTCGTCGAGCGACCGGGCATGCTCGAACACGGCGATCTCGCCGGAAATATCGAGGTAGTGCGCCCCGGCGCCGAGGCAGGCCTCCATCATGGGCGCCGCAGTCGCCGAAAACGGGCCGGCGCAGTGCATCACCAGCGTCTGGCCGTCGACCTGCCGCGCCACCTCCCCGGGGCGATCGAGGTCGAACACGCGCGCCTCCAGGCCCAGCTCCCGGGCCAGTGACTCGACCTTGTCGCGGTTGCGGCCGGCCAGCACCGGCCTGAGCCCGCGTCTTGCCGCCTCGCGCGCGATCATTTCCCCCGTATAACCGTTCGCTCCGTAGAGCATCCAGTCCGGCGTGCTGTGCTGTTGGTTCATCGGCGTGGTCCCTGGTGCGAGTTGCGCTGCTTGTCGGTCCTGATGGAGGTTCGACCTTAACGTTCAAGTGGTATTGAAGGTCAATAGGCGCGCGAGGGCAAGGAGAGGCTGGCCGAAGCGTGCCGGTTCTTCGCGGCATAGTGGTCCAGTTCCGGCGCCCGCAAGTGGTCCTTCAGTTGGTCCTCGACGATTCGTATAGTCACCCCATGGAAGCATGACCACATGGGAGGCTCAATGCAGGCGCTGGTACAGAGCCTCGAACATCGAGGCGGATCCGTCGTGATCCTGGGTTTGTCCCCGGTGGGCACGCCCTTGCACTATCAGGAAGGGCAATACCTGAGCATCGCATTGCCGGGCACGGACGCGCATCGTTCCTATTCGATGGCTTCGCCCTGCCGCGCTGACGGCAGGATCGAACTCCACATCCGCCTGCACGAGCAGGGGCGGTTCTCGCGCATGCTGCGCGAGCAGATCCGGGTCGGCAGCACGCTGGCGTTGTCCGGGCCCTACGGCGATTGCATCTGGCGGGTCCCGGCCGATCAGGATGCCAAAGTGATCCTGCTGGCGACCGGAACCGGCATCGCGCCGCTCAAGGCGATGATCGAGAGGCACCTCGCGACGGCCGTGCGCAACGAAGTCTGGTTGTACTGGGGCGGCGACCGGCCCGGCGATCTCTACGCGGCCGACGTCTTGCGCTCGCTCGCGCGCGAGTACCGCCATTTCCATTTCGTGCCGGTCATGCGCACCACGAGCCCGGATTGGGAGGGCGCGACGGGTTTCGTCCAGGACGTGGCGGCCGCCGCCCATCCCTCGCTCGACGACGCGTATGTGTTCGCGTGCGGGGCGCCGGCCATGGTGCGAATGGCGCGCGAGCGGCTGGTATCGCGCTGCGGCCTGCCCGAGGACAGGTTCTTCTTCGATGCGTTCGAGGCGTCCGCGGCTGCCGCCGTGATCGACGCGTCGCCGGACGCGAGCATCACGGTTGCGGTGTCGCTGCCCGACGGGACGCGCCGATCCCTGCGCTGCCCGGTCGGCGCGTCGCTGATGCAGGCGCTCGCCGCCGAGCATGTCGTGGAGGCCATCTGCGGCGGAAACCAGTCATGCGGCACCTGCCGCGTGAGGATCGACGAGACGGACCTGCCGAGGCTGCCGGCGATCTCGAGAGCCGAGAAGCGCCTGCTCGGCGCGCTTGCCGCCAGCGGGCCGTTCGACCGGCTTTCCTGCCAACTGGACATGCGAGCCGAACACGAAGGCCTGCGGCTGACCATACCCCCGAAAGACTTTTGACCAGGACCACCATGCAAGACGAATCGCTCATGAACCCGCACGACAATCCGCTCGAGGCCGTGGGCCCGCATTACGACGCCGCCCAGATGCTGGTCGCGCGCGAGCACACGCGCGCCGCCGTCGAGGCGATCGCCGCCGCCATGCAACCGGGCATGGCCGAATCCGAGGCGATCGAGACCGCCAAGGACATCCTGGCCGACATGGGGCTGCTGCGAGGCTGGCACGACGTGTACGTCCGTTTCGGCAGCAACACCGTGCAGATCGGCGGCGCGCCGGCCGACCCGCACCGCGTGCTGGGCGAGGACGACATCTTCCTGGTCGACATCGGGCCTTGCTGGCAGCGCTGGGAGGGCGACGGCGGCGACACCTTCGTGACCGGCTCGAACCAGGAGATGGCGCGCTGCGCCGAGGACGTCAAGGCGATCTTCCACGAAGTGCGCCGCCATTGGCTGAGCACCGGCGCGACCGGCAGGCAGCTCTACGAGTTCGCGAAAGCCAGTACAGAGAGGCGTGGCTGGGAGCTGAACTTCGACTTGCCGGGGCATCGCATCGCCGATTTTCCGCACAAGGCCATCGTCAACGTGCCCTTGTCCGGCATCGAATTTCGTCCCTCGCAGGAGCTGTGGGTTCTCGAGATCCATATCCGCGACAAGGACCGTCGCTTCGGCGCGTTCTTCGAGGACATGCTGCTCGACGATTCGTATTTCGAGCGATGAGCGCCGCAGTCGCGCAATCGGGCTGGCCCGGCCTCAAGGCGTGCCGCGCGGCCCATGCCCCGTCCAGCGCTTGAACGCGCGCCGGAAGTTGTGCGCGTCGCTGAAGCCCACCTCGTGCGCCACGTCCTCGATCGAGAAGCGCGGGTTGCTCAGCAGCGTGCAGGCGCGCTTCCTGCGGATCGTGTCGATCACCGCCTGATACGACACGCCCTGGTCGGCGAGGCGCCGTCGCAGCGTGCGCTCGCTCATGCACAGTTGCGAGGCGATCGCCGCGAGCGTCGGCGCGTGCCGCAAGTCGCGCCGCACGATCCGCTCGATCGATTCGAGGAACTCGCTGCCTTCGGGTTCGGGGGGCAGGGCACCCTGCAGGAATTCGAGTACCTGGCGATGCGCGAGCGGGTCGTGCGTCGCGATTGGCAGCGCGCCGAGCGCGGCATCGCAGGACAGCAGGTTCTGCTCGCGCTCGAAGCGGATCGGGCAGGCGAATACCTGCTCGTAGTGCCCGGCATAGGCGGGCGGCGGATAGCTGAGTTCGATGCAGCTGGGCTGGAACGCCGGGCCGGCGAGCGAGCGCCCGATCTTCATGAAGCTGGCGAAGGCCTCCTCGACCAGGAAGGCCTCGATATCCGGTTCGAGGAACACATTGGTGGCGCGGATCGACAGCGTGCTCGCATCCGAGACCAGCTCGAAGCGCATCAGCGGGCCGGTGTGGCGCTGCAGCTCGAGGCCGATCGTGATGGCATCCTTCAGCGTCGGGCTGGTGAGCATCGCGTAGCCGACCAGCCCGATCGAGGCGATCGTCTCGCTCATCCCCAGCTCGATGCCGAGCGCCCGGCGCGGCGCCATCTCGATCGCGCGCCGGATCATCGTGCTGGCCTGGCGCAGCGAAATCCGGCACGAGGGGTTCGACAGGTCCGCGACCTCGAAGCCCAGCCCGAGGCACAGCCGCGTGGGATCGATGCCCAGTTCCCTGCTTGTCTCCGCGAGGCACCGCAACAGATGGACCGGCAGATTCGCCGTCGTGTAACGGGCGGTATCGTCCATGGATGCTCCCTGTTTTTTTCCATGGATTGTACTCGTCCCGCCCGGCCGGGTCGCCCCGGCCGCCATTGCCCACATCCAGGCGGCCCGGCGTCAGAAATAGTGGCGCAGGCCGACGGTCGCGCCGAGCTGGTTGCTGCTGGTGCTCGGCGACTGGCCGTTCACGCCCACCAGTTGCGCGCCGATCAGGCCGCCGCGATAGACGGCATAGTCGACTTCCGCGTAGAGCATGCTGCGCTTGGACAGCCGGTAGCCGGCGATCAACTGGAACTGCCGCGCCCGGCCGTCGAAGTCCGGCGTATAGCCGGACTGGGTGGTCCACCACATGTTGGCCGCCGCGGTGAAGGTGGAGGTGAGGCGGTAGGCCAGCCCGGCCAGCGCCATCCTGCGGCGGCGGAAGCCGCCCGGCGCCGACGGATCGACCACCTGCTCCGGCGAGATGATGCCGAGCCCGGCGAGATCGGTCGGACTGAAAGGGCCGTTGCCGAACGAGGTGAAGTCGTTGTCGCGCGCGTTCACGATGTAGCCGGCGTTGACGGTCGCGTCGCCGATCGTCAAGGTGCCGCCGCCGGTGTAGACGTCGAACTTGCCGTGCGTGAAGTCGTCCCAGGAGCGCATGAAGGAGGCGCCGAGCGTGAAGGGCCCCTTGGCCGGCACGTAGGCGACGGCGCCGCCCAGCTGGCTGCCGAGCACGCCGCTGCCCGCCTGGCCGCCCGGCGCGTACTGCGCGAGCAGGATCAGGCTGCCGAGTTGCGCGCCGTACTGGATCATGTTGCTGGTGCGCGCGGCCGCGAGCATCGTCTGCTCGGGCTTGAACAGGTTGAAGTAGGGGTCCTGCGGGCCCGCCCACAGGTTCGATCCGTAGGTCAGCGACACCATCTCGAAGGGCACGTTGTACTGGCGGCCCAGCGAGAGCTGGCCCAGCGAACTGGAAGTCAGCCCGACATAGGCGATCTGGAAGAAGTTCGTCGAGCCGGCCGGCACGATGCTGCCGCTGTTGGGGCCGAAATGGCTTTCCACGTTGAACTGCGCGGACAGCCCGCCGCCGAGGTCCTCCTGTCCCTTGAGGCCCCAGTAGCTTTCCGTCAGCCCGCCGCCGTCGGTCATCGAGACCTTGCGGCCGGTCGAGACCGGCGTGCCGTCGGCGCCGTAGGACACGCCGTGCGTCTCGTAGCGGATGCCCGCGTCGATCACGCCGTAGAGCGTCACGCCGCTTTGCGCCTGCGCCGCGGCGCAGGCCAGGACCATCGTCGCGCAACAGGCCGCGCGAATGCCTTCATGACGATTCATTCTGGACTCCGCATCGAACCGGGGCCGGCGATGTCGCCCCGCCGGGAATGACTGTAGAAAGCCAAATTTTCCGGAACCAAGGCCGTGGCGGCCAATCTCGTGGTGCGCGGCGGCCAGGGTGCCGCGCGGCGAAGCGATCGGTTGGTTCAGGGCGAGGCGCGCGCCACGCTGCCGGGCAGCGTGCGGCGCAGCGCGAGCCGCACGCAGGGCACGGCGGCCAGCACCGCCAGGCACAGCACGTGGGCGAGGCGCGTGCCGCCGAGGCGATCGAGCAGCGCGCCGGACAGCGCCGTGCCGATGCCGGCCGCGAAGAAGGTGACCACCAGCGTGCGGGCTACCAGCGAGCCGTCGGGGTCGAGGTCGGAGAGCATGCCGGTCAGGAAGGGCACGATCACGAAGAACGCGCTGTTGAGCACCAGCTGGCTCAGGAAGTAGGCGCTGCCGCCGGTCGCGCCGAAGAACCACTCGATCGATCCGATCATCGCGAGCTGGGCGGCGCCAATCAGCAGCAGGCGATGTCGCCGGCTGGCGGGATGCGCGGGAATCGCGGCGCCGACGAAGCCGAGCAGGGACGATACCGACAGCAGCACGCCGATGGTGGTGGGCGCGAGCCCGGCGCGCGCGCCGACGAAGCCGGCGATCGCCCACTGCGAGGCCTGCACGCCGTAGATCAGCGCGGTGACCGCCCAGATCGCGGCGACCGGCTGCCATGGCGGCGCGTGGGCACGCACGCGCGCGGCTTCGGGGGCGGCCGCGAAGGCGCCGATGCCGCGGATGGCCAGCCCCAGCACCACGCTCGG
>NZ_VWWC01000051.1:0-40439 GCF_011753175.1 Burkholderia sp. Cy-637
TCCGGATGCGCGGGCAGCGACGCGTCGACATGCGATGCGCCCGAAGCCGACGAGGCGCCGGCGGCCGTGGCCGCGCCTGTGGCCGCTGTTGCAGCCGTCGCCGGATGCGGCATCGAACCACCGGCAGCCGGTACGGCGGCAGCAGGATTGGGATGCGCTCCCGAAACACTTCCCGCCGACGACGCGCCCGGCGCAGCCGAGCTGCCCGCATGCGGCGCCGCTGCGCCGGCCACGGCCGTCGCGGCACTGCCTGCATGCGCGGGCGCGGCCCCTGCCGGCGCCGAAGCCCCTGAAGCCCCCGAAACAGTCGATGTGGCAACCGGCGAAGCCACGGCCGACCCGCTCGCGTCGAGCGGCGGCACCGTCAGCGTCGCGCCCACCTTCAGCCGGCTCGGGTCGTGCTTCATGAAGGCCTGCGGGTTCGCGGCGAACAGCGCGCGGCCGGCTCGCGCCAGCACGCCCGGATCGCGCGACTGGGTGGCCGCCACCGCGATATCGTTGAGCGACTGCCCCGGCTGGACCGTGATCGACTGCGGCGCGTTCGCCGCGGCATCGGACGGCGCGGCCTGCGCGAGCGGCACGGCCGCAGCGGACATCAGCGCGAACACCGCGCCCGTGATCGCACGAAGCGCGAACGCTCGTGGCGACAGCGCGGCGCGTGCTCGGGCAAGAGAAGAAATACCGGGGAAAAATCGCAGCGTCATCGGCACATTCGCCGCGGCAGCGCGCGGCCCTGGTTCGCGTTGGAAGGAGGACAGGATTCTGGACGTCGCGGGGGCGCAGGGCGCCACGCGTGCGCGACGCCGATTGCGTCGTAACCGCGTAGTTTACTTTACCCGCCGGCCATTTCGTCGAATTTGTGGCGCCGGCCGCGGATCCGGACCGGACGCGACCGCCGCGCGACGGGCACAAAAACGAAACGGCGCTCGCCGCCCCGGCGAAACACCGGGCACCGCGAACGCCGTCGCCGCCGTCCTTGCCGGACGCGGAACGCTTCGGCTTACTTGTCGAGCAGGATGCGCAGCATGCGGCGCAGCGGCTCGGCCGCGCCCCACAGCAGCTGGTCGCCGACCGTGAAGGCCGACAGGTATTCGCCGCCCATCGCCAGCTTGCGCAGGCGGCCGACCGGCACCGTCAGGGTGCCCGTGACGACGGCCGGCGACAGCTCGCGCATCGAGGCCTCGCGCTCGTTCGGCACCACCTTCACCCAGTCGTTGGCCGAGGCAAGGATCTCGTTGACCTCGTCGAGCGGCACGTCCTTCTTCAGCTTGATGGTGAGCGCCTGCGAATGGCAGCGCATCGCGCCGATCCGCACGCACAGGCCGTCGACCGGAATCGAGCCCGGCTCGCCCATGGCCGGCTTGCCGAGGATCTTGTTGGTCTCGGCGCCGCCCTTCCACTCTTCCTTCGACATGCCGTTGCCGAGATCCTTGTCGATCCAGGGGATCAGCGAGCCGGCCAGCGGCACGCCGAACTGGCTGGTCGGCATCGCATCGCCGTTCATCGCGGCCAGCACGCGGCGGTCGATGTCGAGGATCGCCGAGGCCGGATCGGCCAGTTGCTCGGCCACCGCGCCGTGCAGCGTGCCCATCTGCGACAGCAGCTCGCGCATGTTCTGCGCGCCGGCGCCCGATGCGGCCTGGTAGGTCATGGCCGTCATCCAGTCGACCAGGTTCTCGCGGTACAGGCCGCCAAGCGCCATCAGCATCAGGCTGACCGTGCAGTTGCCGCCGACGAAGTTGCGCGTGCCCTTGACCAGCGCGTCCTTGATCACGTCGAGGTTGACCGGATCGAGGATGATGACCGCGTCATCCTTCATGCGCAGCGACGAGGCCGCGTCGATCCAGTAGCCGTTCCAGCCGGCCGAGCGCAGCTTGGGGAACACCTCGTTGGTGTAGTCGCCGCCCTGGCAGGTGATGATCACGTCGCACTTCTTGAGATCGTCGATGCTCGAGGCGTCCTTGAGCGTGGACTCGTTTTTCGCGAAGGCCGGTGCCTTGCCGCCCGCGTTGCTGGTGCTGAAAAACACCGGCTCGATCAGATCGAAATCGCCTTCTTCCTGCATGCGCTGCATCAGGACGCTGCCGACCATGCCGCGCCAACCTACGAGACCTACGTTCATGACTAACCCTTTGCTTGAGAGCTTCCCCGCCTTTTCCGTCCCCCGTGTAACCGCGCGGGGAAATCAGGCGGGCACGACGGATGACGATCAGCTTTTCGTGATCGTTTTCGTGGTGATGATTTTCGTGGAGACGATGGCGCGCGTCAGCGCACGGGCCGTGATGCCGTGCAGCTTGGAGACCGGGGAGATCGAACGATTTTGCGCCATGCGAAAGAGTCTACACAAACCTGGTGGGCCGTACAACGGCCCGTCGTTGCTATCGTGCGCGATGTCGCGCGGGTACTCTGTTTCCGGGACAGATCGAGGGAATACGCACCGGAACAAGGGTTCGCCGCGCCTCGCATCGCGAACCGGAACGGCCGCCGCGCCGTCGCTTCACGCGGCGGGCCGCCCGCTCGTGCTTACAGCGCGGCGACCACCGCGTCGCCCATCTGCGCCGTGCCGACCTGCTTGCAGCCCGGCGTGGCGATGTCGCCGGTCCGGTAGCCCTGCTCCAGCACCTTCTGCACCGCGCGCTCGATGCGCTCGGCCTGCTCGCCGCGATTCAGCGAGTAGCGCAGCAGCATCGCGACCGACAGGATGGTCGCCAGCGGATTGGCGACGCCCTTGCCGGCGATGTCCGGCGCCGAGCCGTGCGAGGGCTCGTACAGGCCCTTGTTGTTCTTGTCGAGCGAGGCCGAGGGCAGCATGCCGATCGAGCCGGTCAGCATCGCGGCTTCGTCCGAGAGGATGTCGCCGAACATGTTGCCGGTGACGATCACGTCGAACTGCTTGGGCGCCTTGGCCAGCTGCATCGCCGCGTTGTCGACGTACATGTGCGAGAGCTCGACCTCGGCGTATTCCTTCGACACGTCGATCATGATGTCGCGCCAGAACTGCGAGGTCTCGAGCACGTTGGCCTTGTCCACCGACAGCAGCTTGCGGCTGCGCTTCTGCGCGGCCTGGAACGCGACGTGGGCGATGCGGCGCACTTCGGGCTCCGAATAGCGCATCGTGTCGAAACCCTCGCGCGCGCCGGCGAACGGGCCGTCCGGCGCCTCGCGCGTGCCGCGCGGCTGGCCGAAGTAGATGTCGCCGTTCAGTTCGCGCACGATCAGGATGTCGAGGCCCGAGATCAGCGCCGGCTTCAGCGGCGAGGCGTCCACCAGTTGCTCGTAGCAGATCGCCGGGCGGAAGTTGGCGAACAGCTCGAGATGCTTGCGCAGCCCGAGGATCGCCTGCTCCGGACGCAGCGCGCGCTCCAGCGAGTCGTACTTCCAGTCGCCCACGGCGCCGAACAGGATCGCGTCGGCTTCCTTGGCCAGCTTCAGCGTGGCCTCGGGCAGCGGGTGGCCGGCGGCCTCGTAGCCGGCGCCGCCGACCGGCGCCTGTTCGAGTTCGAATTGCTCGTCGAGGGCGTTCAGCACCTTCACCGCTTCGGTGACGATCTCCTGGCCGATGCCGTCGCCCGGCAGCACTGCAATCTTCATGCGATTTTCCTGAAAGAGTTGTGAGTTCGGAACCCGCGCGCCGCGCGCGCCTTCAGCCGATCAGACGGTTGTTGAGCCAGGGCTGCTTGGCCAGGCGCTCGGCCTCGAACTGGCGGATCTTGTCGGCGTGGCGCAGGGTCAGGCCGATGTCGTCGAAGCCGTTCAGCAGGCAGTACTTGCGGAAGCCCGACACCTCGAACGGATATTCGCGGCCATCGCCGGTGCGCACCAGCTGCGCCTCCAGGTCGATGGTCAACTGGTAGCCGTTGAACGCGTAGGTGTCGTTGAACAGGTGGTCGACCTGCTGCTCGGTCAGCGCGATCGGCAGCAGCCCGTTCTTGTAGCAGTTGTTGAAGAAGATGTCGGCGAAGCTCGGCGCGATGATGGCGCGGAAGCCGTATTGCTGCAGCGCCCAGGGCGCGTGCTCGCGCGAGCTGCCGCAGCCGAAGTTCTTGCGCGCCAGCAGCACCGAGGCGCCCTGGTAGCGCGGCTGGTTCAGCACGAAGTCGGGGTTGAGCGGGCGCTTGGCATTGTCCTGGCCCGGCTCGCCGCGGTCGAGGTAGCGCCATTCGTCGAAGGCGTTCGGGCCGAAGCCGGTGCGCTTGATCGACTTGAGGAACTGCTTCGGGATGATCGCGTCGGTGTCGACGTTTTCGCGATCGAGCGGCGCCACGACGCCGGTATGCACTGTGAATTTTTCCATGATCCGTTTCCAGATTGGACGCCGGCCCCGGGGCCGGCGCTCGACTGTCCTTCGGTTAGTCCGTCAGGCGGCGATCAGTTCGCGGCGCGCGTGATCGCGCGGCCCGCGGCATTGATGTCCTCGCCGACGCCGGCCACCGTGTGGCAGGCGGCCAGCCCGAATACCATGCCCGCCAGGGCGAGAGCCGCCGCCAGGCGGCCGACGATGAGGTTGCGGTTGCTGCGCATGCTTATCCCAGCCGGCGAATATCGACGAAATGGCCCTCGATGGCGGCGGCTGCCGCCATCGCCGGGCTGACCAGGTGGGTACGGCCGCCCGCGCCCTGACGACCCTCGAAATTGCGGTTCGAGGTGGAGGCGCAGCGCTCGCCCGGCTCGAGGCGGTCAGCGTTCATCGCCAGGCACATCGAGCAGCCCGGCTCGCGCCATTCGAAGCCGGCATCCTTGAACACCTTGTCGAGCCCTTCGCGCTCGGCCTGCGCCTTCACCAGGCCCGAGCCCGGCACCACCATCGCCAGGCGCACGTTGGCGGCGACGCGACGGTTCAGCTTCTTCACCACGTAGGCGGCCGCGCGGATGTCCTCGATGCGCGCATTGGTGCAGGAGCCGATGAAGATCTTGTCGACCTTGATCGATTCGATCGGCATGTTCGGCTCGAGCGCCATGTAGCTCAGTGCACGCTCCATCGCGTCGCGCTTGACCGGGTCCTTCTCGCGCTCGGGATCGGGCACGCGGCTGTCGACCGCCGTGACCATTTCCGGCGAGGTGCCCCAGGTCACCTGCGGCACGATGTCGGCCGCGCTCAGCTCGACCACGCGGTCGAACTGCGCGCCGTCGTCGGAGCGGAAGCCGCGCCAGTACTGCACGGCCTGGTCCCACTCGGCGCCGGTCGGCGAGAACGGGCGATCCTTGAGGTAGTCGATGGTGGTGTCGTCCACCGCGACCATGCCGGCGCGCGCGCCCGCCTCGATCGCCATGTTGCAGACCGTCATGCGGCCTTCCATCGACAGCGAGCGGATCATCGAGCCGCCGAATTCCATCGCGTAGCCGGTGCCGCCGGCCGTGCCGATCTTGCCGATGATGGCCAGCACGATGTCCTTGGCGGTGCAGCCGCGCGGCAGTTGCCCCTCGACCTTGATCAGCAGGTTCTTGCTCTTCTTCTGCAGGAGCGTCTGGGTGGCCAGCACGTGCTCGACTTCCGAGGTGCCGATGCCGTGCGCCAGCGCGCCGAACGCGCCGTGCGTGGAGGTATGCGAATCGCCGCAGACGATGGTCATGCCCGGCAGCGTCGCGCCCTGCTCCGGGCCGACGATGTGCACGATGCCCTGGCGCACGTCGTTCATCTTGAACTGGGTGATGCCGAAGCTGTCGCAGTTCGCGTCGAGCGTGTCGACCTGCAGCTTCGAGACCGGATCGGCGATGCCGTGGGTGCGATCGGTGGTGGGAACGTTATGGTCCGACACCGCGAGGTTGGCGCTGATGCGCCAGACCGGGCGCTCGCCCATCTTCAGCCCTTCGAACGCCTGCGGGCTCGTCACCTCGTGCAGCAGGTGACGGTCGATGTAGAGCAATGCGGTGCCGTCCTCCTCGGTGTGGACGACGTGCGAATTCCACAATTTGTCGTAGAGAGTCTGTGCCATGGTATGCGGGGTTTGTGGTGACGACGGTTCCTTCTGGGTTCGGTCGATTATGCCACCAAGATTGCCGCCCGGCACTACCAGGATGAGAAAAAACCCAATAAAAACAGTGAGTTGAATGGTAGTTTCGATACCTGGATAAGTGCTACCCGGCAAATGGGGGCGCTAACGGGCACCCCGCGCCGAATCAGGCCACCTCGTACTGCACGCTCACCTGCCCCTTCTTCTCCTTGACCTTGGTGATGAGCACCGCACCGATCTCGCCCGTGCCGGCCACGTGCGTGCCGCCGCAGGGGCTGAAATCGTGTTCGCCATAGGCGATCACGCGCCGCCCTTCCTGCTCGGCCAGCACGCGCGGCAAGCCGGCCGCGATCATCGCGTTGACGCCGTTCGCGAGCACCTGCGCCTCGATCGCGGCCAGCTCGGCGTCGGCGCTGTCGCGCTCGAACACCACGCGCGCCTCGCCGGGCCAATGATGTCCCTTCACGGCGCGCCAGCCGACGGCCGCGCCCACGTAGGCGATCAGGTGCCCGGCCGAATGCAGGCGCGCATGCAGCGCGCGCGGCCCGGCGTCGACCTCGATCTCGACCTCGCCCGGCACCACGGCGCGATCGACCAGGTGCACGATGGCCTCGCCGTCGGCGGCCACGCGCAGCACGCGCGCCTCGCCGATCCGGCCCGTATCCGAAGGCTGGCCGCCGCCTTGCGGATGGAACAGCGTCTCGGCCAGCGTCACGCAAAAGCGCCCGGCCTCCTCGTCGGGCTCGCAGGCGAGCACCTCGGTGTTCAGCGTCAGGGCATCGCTGTCGAAATAGCGGCGGATCGTCATGGTGCTTCCTCTTGCAGGGATATCGAGGTTCCGACTATGCGGTCGACAGCCCCGCCGCTCAAGGGGTTCGGGCCGCTCAATTTTTTACAATCCGCGCCTGACGCCGCGCGCGTAGCCTGATGCCCGAACCACTCTTTTCCTCAGACGACTCACCAGGATCACGCCTCATGGAACACGCCCCGACGCCGGATCAACCGACCCTGAACTTCAGCAGCGACAACACCGCCGGCGCGGCGCCCGCCGTGCTCGATGCCCTGGTCGCCTGCGCGGCCGGCCACGCGGCGCCCTATGGCGCCGATCCCTGGACCACGCGCGTCGAGCAAAGGCTCGCCGAGCTGTTCGAGCACGAGGTGGCGGTGTTCATCGTCTCCACCGGCACGGCCGCCAACTCGCTCGCGCTAGCCGCGCTGACGCCGCCCTGGGGCAGCGTGCTGTGCCACCCGGGCAGTCACATCAACAACGACGAATGCGGCGCGCCGGCCTTCTACGCCGACGGCGCCAAGCTGATCACGGTGGACGGCCCCGCGGCCAAGCTGGACCCGGCCCGGCTGCGCGCGGCCGCCCGTGCCAAGCTCGGCGACGTCCATACCACCCAGCCCTCGGCCGTCAGCATCACGCAGGCCACCGAAGTCGGCAGCGTCTACACGCTCGACGAGATCGGCACGATCGGCGAGATCTGCCGCGAGGCCAATCTGCCGCTGCATATGGACGGCGCGCGCTTCGCCAATGCGCTGGTATCGCTGGGCTGCTCGCCGGCCGAGATGACCTGGCGCGCCGGCGTCGACGTGCTGTCGTTCGGCGCGACCAAGAACGGCGTGCCGGGCTCGGAGGCGGTGGTGCTGTTCGACCCGCGCCGCGCCGGGGAACTGGCCTTCCGCCGCAAGCGCGCCGGGCAACTCGCCTCGAAGATGCGCTTCCTGTCGGCGCCGCTCGACGCCTATCTGGCCGACGATCTCTGGCTGCGCAACGCGCGTCACGCCAATGCCATGGCGCAGCGTCTCGCGGCCGGGCTGGCCGGCGTGCCGGGCGTCTCGATGACGGGTGCCACCGAGGCCAACATCCTGTTCTGCCGGCTCCCGCAACCGGTGATCGCCGGCCTGCTGGCGGCCGGCGTGCGCTTCTATCACGATCGCTGGGAACCGGGCGTGGTGCGCTTCGTCACATCGTTCGCCACCACCGAGGCAGAAGTCGACCGCCTGCTGGACATCGCGCGCATCGCGGCCGGCTGAGGCAGCGCACGAGCGAGCGCCCCGGTTTCGCGCGGGCGCGTCGGCACGTTTGCCTGGATGGCGTTCAGTAACGCGACGGCGCGCAGCCGAAGGCGCGCCGGAAGGCGCGGTTGAAATGGCTCTGGTCGTAGAAACCGACGGCCTGCGCGACCTCGGCGATCGACTGCGTGCCCCGGTGCAGCATCAGGCAGGCACGCTCCAGGCGCAGCCGCACCAGCCAGGCATGCGGCGTCATCGAGGCGCTGCGCTTGAACAGCTTGAGGAATACGAAACGGTCCAGCTCGCAGAGCGCGGCCAGTTCGTCCAGCGTGATCTTCTCGGCCAGATGCGCCTCGCAGTAGTCGCGCACGCGCTGCCATTGCAGGTCCGACAAGGCACCCGCGACCTGCCGCGGCGCCCAGGCGCGCGATTGCGCGAACAGGCGCTCGAGCGCGACCAGCCAGGCCGACTGCACGCCCAGCGGGGCATCGCGGTATTCGCCGCGCAGCGCAGCGTGAATCGCGTTGAGCCGCTGCGCCAGCCCCAGATCCTCGAGCGAGGCGCCCTGCAGCGCCGGCTCCCGCGTGCTGCCCGACAACTCCTCGGCCAGCCCCGCCATCAGCTCGGGCGGCAGGCGGAAGGTCTTCAGCGTGTAGGCGCCGTCGCCCACGCGCGTGCCGTCATGCACCTCGCCGGGCGGCATCAGCGAAACGCTGCCGGGGCCGAGCAACACCGTCTTGCCGCCGAACTGCTGGCGCTGGACGCCCTCGGTCACCACCCCGACGTGGAAATCGAGGTGGTAATGGCGATCGAAGCGGAATTCGCTGAAACGCGCGTCGCCGAGCACGAGTCCGGGGACGTCGCGGCTGCGGGTGTATTCGACGCGGTCTTTCATGGGAAGCGGCTGGATGCGGGAACGAAGTGTGGCTTGGCGTGCCTCTTAAAGACCATGCCATCCACGTGCGCACGAGCTTAGCATGTGCTGCCCGGACATACTCATCGCAGAGACGGCCGCTTCACTCGGTAGTGGTCGGCGCCGGGGCGGACGACGGTGCCGCGAAGGGATACGCGCCCGACGATGACTTTGCAAGACGATCGGAGTCGCAGTTCGAGCGGAAGGTGTTGTCATGCTTGGGCGATGACAGCAGCGATACGCTGGCTGCCAGCACTGCGAGCGATGCGAGGCCGATGCCTGCGTTCAGGATCCCGCCGCCCTCATTCTGCATCATCGACAGGGCCGGTCGAGCGGGATCGGAGCAGCGTGCCGGCGGCGCGGATTTCTTGTTCAGCGTCCCGTTTGCCGCATCGCGAATGTTTTGCTCGATGATGCCGGCCTTAGCGCCGAGCGTCGTGCTCAGCATCGTGGCGATCAAGACCGCCGACAAAATGGATTGGATACGCACCGCGCCCCCTGTGGTGTTGTCTGTTTCGGCGAATGTCCGCAGTGTAGTGCTTTCTGCCCGGCGGCCTGTCGAGTTTTGTAAGCATTATGTGACCGGAGCGGATGGCAGCCTGCTCATTCCGGCTCGTGGCAGACCACGCAGAGCTTGTTGCCGTCGGGATCGCGAAAATACGCGCCGTAATAATCGCGGTGGTAATGGGGCCGCAAGCCGGGCGGCCCTTCGCAACTGCCGCCGCCAGCCAGCGCGAGCGCGTGGCAGCGCTCGACGGTGGCACGATCGTGTGCCAGCAGGGCCTGCATCTGGCCGTTGCCGGGCGCCGGCGCGCCGCCGTCGAACGGGCGGCAGACCAGCAACAGCGGCCGCGCCGCCTCGGCCGGCATCCACCCCGCCATCTCGGGAGGGTTGCGGAATTTCAGCCGCAGGCCCAGCGCCTCCATCAGCGGCGCGTAAAACGCGTAGGCGCGCTCGACATCCTCCACACCGATACAGACATGAGACAGCATCGACGGCTCCCGACGACGGAATGTTCCGATGATGCCACGCCGCCCCGCCGCCTGCGTCGAGCCGGCGATACACGGCATGCGAGGCATCCAGGGCACGCCCAAAACAAAACACCCCGGGGCCGAGGCCGCCGGGGTGTTTCGGGTCGTCAGGCTAGGCTGCCGACAGGCACCGCTCAGGCACGCTTGTCGATCGCGGTCGCTTCACGCGGCGTGGAGCCGATGAAGAGCTGACGCGGACGGCCGATCTTCTGCTCCGGATCGCCGATCATTTCGTTCCACTGGCCGATCCAGCCGACGGTACGCGCCATCGCGAAGATGCAGGTGAACATCGAGGTCGGGATGCCCAGCGCGCGCTGGACGATGCCCGAGTAGAAGTCGACGTTCGGGTACAGCTTGCGCGACACGAAGTATTCGTCTTCCAGCGCGATCTTCTCGAGCTGCATGGCGAGCTTGAACAGCGGGTCGTCGTGCAGGCCCAGTTCGTTCAGCACTTCGTAGCAGGTCTCGCGCATCAGCTTGGCGCGCGGGTCGTAGTTCTTGTAGACGCGGTGGCCGAAGCCCATCAGCTTCACGCCCGAGTTCTTGTCCTTCACCTGCTTGATGAACTCGGGGATGTTGTCGGGCGAGCCGATCTGCTCGAGCATGTTCAGCGCGGCTTCGTTCGCGCCGCCGTGCGCCGGGCCCCACAGACAGGCGATACCGGCCGCGATACACGCGAACGGGTTGGCGCCCGAGGAACCCGCCAGGCGGACCGTCGAGGTCGAGGCGTTCTGCTCGTGGTCGGCGTGCAGGATCAGGATGCGGTCGAGCGCGCGAACCAGCACGTCGTTGACCTTGTACTCCTCGCACGGGTTCGAGAACATCATGTGCATGAAGTTCGCGCTGTACGAGAGTTCGTTCTTCGGATAGACGAAGGGCTGGCCGATGCTGTACTTGTAGGCCATCGCGACCAGCGTCGGCAGCTTGGCGATCATGCGGATCGCCGAGACTTCGCGGTGACGCGGATCGTTGATGTCGAGCGAGTCGTGGTAGAACGCCGACAGCGCGCCCACCGCGGCCACCAGGATCGCCATCGGGTGCGCGTCGCGACGGAAGCCGCGGAAGAAGAAGTGCATCTGCTCGTGGACCATCGTGTGCTTCGTGACGGTCTCGACGAATTCCTTCTTCTGCGCGACGTTCGGCAGTTCGCCCTTGAGCAGCAGGTAGCAGGTCTCGAGGAAGTCGGCGTTCTGCGCGAGATTGTCGATCGGGTAACCGCGGTACAGCAGCTCGCCCTTGTCCCCGTCAATGTACGTGATGGCCGAATTGCACGACGCCGTGGACATGAAGCCCGGGTCGTAGGTGAACTTGCCGGTCTGGCCGTACAGCTTGCGGATGTCGATCACGTCCGGGCCCATCGTGCCCTTGTAGATCGGCAGTTCGACGCTCGGCGAATTGTCGCTGAACGATAGCGTGGCTTTAACATCAGACGGGGTCATGGCACATCCTCAATCGAAAATGGAAACGGGATTCGATAACGGGCGCGGCGCTCTCACACGCTGCGCAGCATCTCCAGCAGCCGGGAAACATCCGGGCCGGCAAGGTCGCCTTCCGGTTCCTTGCGCGCGAGCAGCAAGTCCATCAGGTCGTTGTCGGATAGTTCGAGCAGGCGGGTCAACGCGCCCACGTCGGTATCGGTGAGGTCATGCTCGTATCGGCTGAAGAAACGCTCGATGATGAGATCGTT
This sequence comes from Burkholderia sp. Cy-637, assembly GCF_011753175.1. Classification (NCBI taxonomy): domain Bacteria; kingdom Pseudomonadati; phylum Pseudomonadota; class Betaproteobacteria; order Burkholderiales; family Burkholderiaceae; genus Burkholderia; species Burkholderia sp. Cy-637. The sequence goes on from NZ_VWWC01000051.1 coordinate 11,600, forward strand.
CTCCAGCAGACCGCGCCGCGCGCGCCAGCGAAGGCGCGCGCGGCGGTGCGGGTCGGACTGGTGCGACTGTTCAGTCATGTCGAATCAGCTCAGACCGCGCGGCGAACCATCAATTCCTTGATCTTGCCGATCGCCTTGGTCGGGTTCAGGCCCTTCGGGCAGACGTCGACGCAGTTCATGATCGTATGGCAACGGAACAGACGGTACGGATCCTCGAGGTTGTCGAGGCGTTCGGCGGTGGCTTCGTCGCGGCTGTCGGCGATGAAGCGGTAGGCCTGCAGCAGGCCGGCCGGGCCGACGAACTTGTCCGGGTTCCACCAGAAGCTCGGGCACGAGGTCGAGCAGCTGGCGCACAGGATGCACTCGTAGACGCCGTCGAGCTCTTCGCGCTCTTCCGGCGACTGCAGGCGCTCCTTCTCGGGCGGCGGCGTGTCGTTGATCAGGAACGGCTTGATCGAGTGGTACTGGTTGAAGAAGTGCGTCATGTCGACGATCAGGTCGCGCACCACCGGCAGGCCCGGCAGCGGGCGCAGCACGATCTTCTGCGGCAGCTCGTTCAGGTTCGTCAGGCACGCCAGGCCGTTCTTGCCGTTGATGTTCATCGCGTCCGAGCCGCACACGCCTTCGCGGCAGGAGCGACGGAACGACAGGGTTTCGTCGACTTCCTTGAGCTTGACGAGCGCGTCGAGCAGCATGCGTTCATGCGTGAGCTCGAGTTCGTACGTCTGCATGCGCGGCGCCGCGTCCTTGTCCGGATCGTAACGATAGAGTTCGAAAATGCGTTTTGCCATGGTCAGATTCTCCGGATTCGGCTTAGAACGTACGTGCCTTGGGCGGGACGGATTCGACCGTCAGCGGCTGCATGTGCACCGGCTTGTAGTCGAGGCGGTCGCCTTCGCTGAACCACAGCGTATGACGCATCCAGTTTTCGTCGTCGCGATGCGGGAAGTCGTCCTGCGCATGCGCGCCGCGGCTTTCCTTGCGGGCCTCGGCCGACACCATCGTGGCACGCGCCACTTCGACGAGGTTCGCCACTTCGAGCGCTTCGACGCGCGCGGTGTTGAACACCTTCGACTTGTCCTTCAGGTGGATGTGCTGGGCACGCTCGGCCACCTTCTTGATGTCTTCCACGCCTTCGGCCAGCAGCGCCGAGGTACGGAACACGCCGGCATGCTTCTGCATCGAGCCGCGGATCTCGTTGGCGACGCTCTGCGCGTATTCGCCCGAGCTCGAGCTGTCGAGCTTGGCCAGGCGCGAGAGCGCGAAATCGGCCGCGTCCTTCGGCAGCGGCTTGTGCTCGCGCTGCTTCTTGACGTGCTCGACGATGTGGTTGCCGGCCGCGCGGCCGAACACCACCAGGTCGAGCAGCGAGTTGGTGCCCAGGCGGTTCGCGCCGTGCACCGACACGCAGGAGCACTCGCCGACGGCGTAGAAGCCGTTGATCGGGTCTTCGTGGCCCTTCGAGGTACCGACCACCTGGCCGTGGATGTTGGTCGGGATGCCGCCCATCTGGTAATGGATGGTCGGCACGACCGGGATCGGTTCCTTGATGCAGTCGACGTTCGCGAACTTCAGCGCGATCTCGCGGATCGACGGCAGGCGCTTCAGGATCGTCTCGGCGCCGATGTGCGACAGGTCGAGCAGCACGTGGTCCTTGTTCGGGCCCACGCCGCGGCCTTCCTTGATTTCCTGGTCCATCGAGCGCGAGACGAAGTCGCGCGGTGCCAGGTCCTTCAGGGTCGGTGCATAGCGCTCCATGAAGCGCTCGCCGTCCGAGTTGCGCAGGATGCCGCCCTCGCCGCGCACGCCTTCGGTGATCAGCACGCCCGCGCCGGCCACGCCGGTCGGGTGGAACTGCCAGAACTCCATGTCCTGCAGCGCGATGCCCGAACGGGCCGCCATGCCGAGGCCGTCGCCGGTGTTGATGAAGGCGTTGGTCGAGGCCGCGAAGATCCGGCCGGCGCCGCCGGTGGCGAACAGCGTGGTCTTGCCTTCGAGGATGTAGACGTCGCCCGTTTCCATTTCCAGGGCGGTCACGCCGAGCACGTCGCCGTCCGCGTCGCGGATCAGGTCGAGCGCCATCCATTCGACGAAGAATTGCGTCTTGGCCGCGACGTTCTGCTGGTACAGCGTGTGCAGCAGCGCGTGGCCGGTACGGTCGGCGGCCGCGCAGGCGCGCTGCACCGGCTTCTCGCCGTAGTTCGCGGTATGGCCGCCGAACGGGCGCTGGTAGATCGTGCCATCGGCGTTACGGTCGAACGGCATGCCGAAGTGCTCGAGCTCGTAGACGGCATTCGGCGCTTCGCGGCACATGTACTCGATCGCGTCCTGGTCGCCGAGCCAGTCGGAGCCCTTGATCGTGTCGTAGAAGTGGTAGTGCCAGTTGTCTTCGCTCATGTTGCCCAGCGAGGCACCGATCCCGCCTTGCGCGGCGACCGTGTGCGAACGCGTCGGGAACACCTTCGACAGCACGCAGACCGACAGGCCCGCGCGCGCGAGTTGCAGCGAGGCGCGCATCCCCGAGCCGCCCGCGCCGACGATGACCACGTCGAACTTGCGACGCGGCAGGGAAGTATTGATTGCAGCCATTCTTTTACACTCTCCAGAGAATCTGCGCAGCGTAGCCCGCGCACGCGAGCAGCCAGACGATCGTCAGCGATTGCAGCAGCAGCCGCACGCCGACCGGCTTCACGTAATCCATCCAGATATCGCGAATGCCGACCCAGGCGTGATAGAACAGCGCCAGCAGCGTGACGAAGGTCGCGAGCTTCATCCATTGCGTGGCGAAGATCGATGCCCAGCCGTCGTAGGAGAAATCGCGCGCCGCGAAGAACCAGGCGAGCAGGATCACGGTGTAGACCGCCATGATGACGCCGGTGATCCGTTGCGCGAGCCAGTCGCGCAGGCCGTAGTGAGCGCCGACCACGAGGCGCTTCGAGCCGATTCGGTTGTTGCCTGCCATTTTCTTAGAATGCTCCGAACAGTTTGAGCGCGAACACCAGCGTCAGCGCCAGCGACACGACGAACACGACGATGGCCGTGCGCTTGCCGCTTTCCTTGGTGACGGCGTCATGGTTGACGTCCATCAGCAGGTGGCGGATGCCGGCGCAGAAATGATGGAGGAACGCCCAGGCCAGCACGAGGACGACCAGCTTGACGATGATGTTGGAGAGGAAGGCCTTGAAGACGTCGAAGCTGATTTCGGACGTCAGGCTCTTGTCGAAGAGGAACAGCAGGAACGGAAGCGACAGGAACAACAGCGCGCCGCTGACCCGGTGGAAGATCGAGAGTTGCCCCGCGATCGGCAGGCGGTAATGGCGAGTTATGTCTCCGATGCCGATGTTCCGATACTCCGGCCTCGGTTTTCTTACTGCTTCAGTCATGCTAGACCCCTACTATGTAGTCACACTAATCCGCGATTTTAGCGCCTTTTTATGTCGCGCTGCAGCGAAAACCTGCTCAGGACAGTTGCATCGCAGCGAACAAAAGGCGGCCCGAAACGTGCTTCGCATGTGGGCGCGAGCCCGTTCCCCACTGCCTTGCGGCCGTTCGTCGACGGCCTGCCATCATTCGATCAGCTCAGATCGTTCTGATAGTAATACCCGGTTGTGACATACCAACCGCGGCGCACCTCGACCGGACGGTCTCCATAGGTATAGGACACGCGTTCGACCGACAGCAAAGGAAATCCTTCGGACACCGACAACAGTCCGGCCACCGCCGGCTCCGCCGCCACCGCGCGCACCTTCTCGGTGGCGCGGATCATGCGCGTGCCGAACTCCGACTCGAACATCGCGTAGAGCGGCCCCTTGTACTCGGACAGGCGCTCGAAGCTCAGGCCGCGGAACATCGCGCCCGGCAGCCAGATCTCGTCGAGCACGGTGGCCACGCCGTCGAACTCCAGCAGCCGGCGCACCTGCACCACCGGATCGGCCGGCTTCAGGTCCAGCTGCCGTGCGATCTCAGCCGGCGCCCGGGTGCGGCGGCACTCCAGCAGGCGGCTCACGTGCGGGTGCTCGACGCCGTCCTCGGCCAAGAGGCGCAGGAAACGGAACTGCGCGCGTTCCTCGCTGTGGGTCGCCACGAAGGTGCCCTTGCCCTGCCGGCGCACCAGCAGGTTGTCGGCCGCCAGCTCGTCGATCGCCTTGCGTACCGTGCCCTGGCTCACCTTGTAGCGCGCCGCGAGCTCCACTTCGCTTGGTATGATCTCGCCGGGCTTCCACTCGCCCGATTCCAGCCCCTGGGTGATCAATGCCTTGATCTGCTGGTATAAGGGGCTGAAGGTCGGCGACGGGGCCTGCGCAGGCGTCGGCTCGCCGCCGGCCAAGGCCTGGCCGGGGGCGTTCGGATTCGACGCGTTCGCCTGGTTGGATGTCATGGCGCGCATTTCAACACAAAGCCAAGTTTTTCGTCCACATTTTTCCAGCAATACTCTGTCTTATATAAGACATAAGATACCGTTTGACTTTGCCATAGCTCGCTCCTACACTCCGGGGCGAGCAAGGAAGCGCCCCCGGAACGCGCCCGACCCGCGCCCAGCCTGGCTTCCAGGCCGATCGCCCGGCGCCGGCCCGACCCGGACGCGCCTCCTGCGCACCGCTTCAATGCAATGCGACGCATAACGCGCATAAAATGGCGCTTTTGCTCGCGTCCCACGCCCATCGTCCTGGAGATTTCTCATGGCTAAGCCCGCAAAGCGCGTTGCCGTTACCGGCGCCGCAGGTCAAATCGCATACTCGCTGCTGTTCCGCATCGCGAACGGCGACCTGCTCGGCAAGGATCAGCCGGTCATCCTGCAACTGCTCGACCTCCCGCAAGCCCAAGCCGCCGTCAAGGGCGTCGTGATGGAGCTCGACGACTGCGCGTTCCCGCTGCTCGCCGGCGTCGTGATCACCGACGATCCGAAGGTCGCCTTCAAGGATGCCGACGTGGCGCTGCTGGTCGGTGCCCGCCCGCGTTCGAAGGGCATGGAGCGCAAGGACCTGCTGTCGGCCAACGCCGAGATCTTCACGGTGCAGGGCGCCGCGCTGAACGAAGTCGCCAGCCGCGACGTCAAGGTGCTGGTGGTCGGCAACCCGGCCAACACGAACGCCTACATCGCCATGAAGTCGGCGCCGGACCTGCCGAAGAAGAACTTCACGGCGATGCTGCGCCTGGACCACAACCGCGCGCTGTCGCAACTGGCCGCCAAGTCGGGCAAGCCGGTCGCCTCGATCGAGAAGCTGGCCGTGTGGGGCAACCACTCGCCGACGATGTACCCCGACTTCCGCTTCGCCAGCGCCGAAGGCGAATCGCTGCTCAAGCTGATCAACGACGACGTCTGGAACCGCGACACCTTCATCCCGACCGTCGGCAAGCGCGGCGCGGCCATCATCGAGGCGCGCGGCCTGTCGTCGGCGGCTTCGGCGGCCAACGCGGCGATCGACCACGTGCGTGACTGGGTGCTCGGCACCAACGGCAAGTGGGTCACGATGGGCATCCCGTCGGACGGCTCCTACGGCATCCCCGAGGACATCATCTACGGCGTGCCGGTGACCTGCGAGAACGGCGAGTACAAGCGCGTCGAAGGTCTGGAAATCGACGCCTTCTCGCGCGAGAAGATGGACGGCACGCTGGCCGAGCTGCTCGAGGAGCGCGACGGCGTCGCCCACCTGCTGAAGTAATACCCGCCGGGACGGGCACGCCTCGCGCGTGGCCCGCCCCGCACCGGCCGGCGCCCGGTCGAGCTCACGGCGAGCTCGGCCCCGGGCGCCGGCCGATTCGCATTCGATCCGCACGCGCTTTGCCCGCCAGGCCGGCCCCGGCCGACGCCCCAGGCACCGCAGAGCCCGTTCGAATCCGATGCCTTTTCGATGCTTGCGATCCCACGCGTAACCACGATGCCCGCGCTCTCCCCCGCCGAAGTCCTCTACGACGGCGCCTCGCCGCCCGCGATCCTGTCCTGCTGCGATCACTACGCGGGCAGCGAAAAGCTGATGCGCAAGTCGCTCGCGCTGCAGGCCGAGCTGGGCCCGGTGTTCGACCTCACGCTCGACTGCGAGGACGGCGCCGCGGTCGGCCGCGAGGCCGAGCATGCCGAGCTGGTGGCCGCCATGCTGGGCGAGGCGGCCAACCGCTTCGGCCGCGCCGGCGTGCGTATCCACGACTTCAGCCACCCGCATTGGCGCGACGATGTGCGCATCGTGCTGCGCGCGGCCCGCGCGCCGGCTTACATTACGCTTCCGAAAGTCACCAGCGCGGCCGATGTCGCCGAGGCCTGCGCCTTCATCGAAGGCACCCGCCGCGAGCTCGGCATCGACCGGCCAATTCCGGCCGACGTGCTGATCGAGACGCACGGCGCGCTCGAGCAGGTGGCCCGGATCGCCGCGCTGCCGGCCGTCTCCACGCTCAGCTTCGGGCTGATGGACTTCGTCTCGGCCCACCACGGCGCGATCCCCGACAGCGCGATGCGCTCGCCCGGCCAGTTCGACCACCCGCTGGTGCGCCGCGCCAAGCTCGAGATCGCCGCCGCAAGCCACGCCCACGGCAAGACGCCCTCCCACAACGTCAGCACCGAGATCCGCGACATGGACGTGGTGGCCGGCAATGCGCGGCGCGCCCGCGACGAGTTCGGCTACACGCGCCAGTGGAGCATCCACCCGGCCCAGATCCCTGTGATCGTGAAGGCCTTCGCGCCGCGCGAGGACGAGATCGCCCTGGCCGCCGAGATCCTGCTGGCCGCGCAGGCCGCCGACTGGGGCCCGACGCGCCATCACGATACGCTGCACGACCGCGCCAGCTACCGCTATTACTGGAGCGTGCTGCGCCGCGCCCACGCCACGGGCCGCGCGCTGCCCGCCGAGGTCGCGCCCTGGCTGCCGCCGCGCGACGAGGCGCGTGCATGAGCCGGGCCCGCGATTCGCTTGCCGGCTCGCGCCCGGGCGCCCTCGATGGCCCCGGCGCGCGGCCGGCGAGCCGACTGTTTCGCGAAATCACGACAGAAGCTTCGAATTCCCTTAAAACCATCGCGCGAATTAGGAGAAAATAGCGGCCGCTGCGCACCATGGGGCGCGTGTCGCGCGCCGGCCGCCTCCCTCGTCAACCGATATCCATAAAAGGCTTGAGCACATGAACAAACTGTTGATCGCCGCCGCCATCGGCACCCTGTCCGCCACGCTGCTGAGCGTCGCCCCGCAAGCCTCGGCACAGACCGCCGGCACCACCGCCAAGGCTCCCGCCAAGAAGGCCGTGGCCAAGCGTCCGGCGCCCAAGCGCCACCTGATCCCGCGCAGCAAGCGCGCCCAGGCGGCCGCGGCGGCCAAGGTCGATCCGGCACCGGACGGCGCGGTCAAGTGGTCGTGCAAGGACGGCCTGTCCTACCAGCTGGCCGGCGACATGAAGCGCGACCAGATCGTCACGGTCCACTGGGCCAACAAGAACTACAAGCTGCCGCGCCAGGCCACCACGACCGGCGCCGACGTGTTCTACGATCCGGCCAGCGGCCTGAAGCTGGTGGTGATCCCGACCAAGGGCATGCTGTTCAGCGACAAGGAAGACACGCGCCTGGCCGACGAATGCGTGACCGCCGAGATGGCCGCCAACGGCACGCCGGCGCCGACGCAGTCGAACGAACTGGCACCGAACGTCCAGAAGTAAGCAGCACCCGGCGGTACCCGATCCGCAACGAAACAGCAGGCCAGCCACGACAGGAATCCTGATGTCCGCCCCGCAAACGAATCTCCGGCCCGCGCCGGACCCGGTACTGGTCGAGATCGTCGACTACGTGCTGGGTTTCGAGATCGACAGTGAGCTCGCGCTGGAAACGGCGCGCCACTGCCTGCTCGATACGCTCGGTTGCGGGCTCGAGGCCCTGTCCTACCCGGCCTGCACCAAGCTGCTCGGGCCGCTGGTGCCCGGCACCGTGGTGCCCAACGGCGCGCGCGTGCCGGGCACCTCGTTCCAGCTCGATCCGGTCAAGGCCGCCTTCGACATCGGCGCGGCGATCCGCTGGCTCGATTTCAACGACACCTGGCTGGCCGCCGAATGGGGCCACCCGTCCGACAATCTCGGCGGGATCCTGGCCACCGCCGACTGGCTCTCGCGCACCGCGGTCGCCGCCGGCAAGCCGCCGCTGACGATGCGCGCGGTGCTGGTGGCGATGGTCAAGGCGCACGAGATCCAGGGGTGCCTCGCGCTCGAGAACGCCTTCAACCGCGTCGGCCTCGACCACGTGCTGCTGGTCAAGGTCGCCTCCACCGCCGTGGTCGGGCAACTGCTCGGCCTCACCCGCGACGAGCTGATCAACGCGCTGTCGCTGGCCTTCGTCGACGGCCAGGCGCTGCGCACCTACCGCCACGCGCCCAACACGGGCTCCCGCAAGTCCTGGGCGGCCGGCGACGCCACCTCGCGCGCGGTGCGCCTGGCGCTGATCGCGCGCACCGGCGAGATGGGCTACCCCTCGGCGCTGAGCGCGCCGACCTGGGGCTTCTACGACGTGCTGTTCGAGGGCAGGCCGTTCCGCTTCCAGCGTCCCTACGGCAGCTACGTGATGGAGAACGTGCTGTTCAAGATCGCGTTCCCCGCCGAATTCCATGCGCAGACGGCCGCCGAGGCCGCGCTCGCGCTGCATCGCCAGATCCTCGCCGCCGGTCGCGACGCCGAATCGATCCGGCGCGTCACGATCCGCACGCACGAGGCCGCGATCCGCATCATCGACAAGAGCGGGCCGCTGGCCAATCCGGCCGACCGCGACCACTGCATCCAGTACATGGTGGCGGTGCCGCTCCTGTTCGGACGGCTGACGGCCGCCGACTACGAGGACGAGATCGCCCGCGACCCGCGCATCGACGCGCTGCGCGCGAAGATCGCCTGCGTCGAGGATCCGCAATTCACGAAGGACTATCACGACCCGGACAAGCGCGCGATCGCCAACGCGCTGACGGTCGAATTCGACGACGGCACGGTGCTCGACGAGGTGGTGGTCGACTACCCGATCGGGCATCGCCGCCGTCGTGACGAGGGCATCCCCCTTCTCGTCGAGAAATTCCGCAGCAACCTGGCGCGGCGTTTCCCGGCGAAGCAGCAACAAGCGATTCTCGACGTGTCGCTCGATCCGGCAAGGCTCGCCGCCATGCCGGTCAATGAATACGTCGACTTGTATGTGATCTAGCCGTCAGATACAGGACATCTTTCCTCGCCTCAACCCAGGAAACCAGGAAAACACCATGGCCCACAATCTCCACAAAACCCTCAAGGAATTCGACAGCGGTTCCGGAAAAGGCAAGTTCTATTCGCTGCCCCAGCTCGGCAAGGAACTGAAGACCAAGATCGAACGCCTGCCGGTGTCGATCCGTCTGGTGCTCGAATCGGTGCTGCGCAACTACGACGGCAAGAAGATCACCGAGGAACACATCGAGCAACTGGCGAACTGGAAGCCCGATGCCAAGCGCGTCGACGAGATCCCGTTCGTGGTCGCGCGCGTGGTGCTGCAGGATTTCACGGGCGTGCCGCTGCTCGCCGACATCGCGGCCATGCGCGGTGTGGCGCAGCGCGCCGGCCAGGACCCGAAGAAGATCGAACCGCTGGTCCCGGTCGATCTGGTGGTCGATCACTCGGTGCAGATCGACTACTTCCGCCAGAAGAACGCGCTCGACCTGAACATGAAGCTGGAATTCCAGCGCAACAACGAGCGCTACCAGTTCATGAAGTGGGGCATGCAGGCCTTCGACACCTTCGGCGTGGTGCCCCCGGGCATCGGCATCGTCCACCAGGTCAACCTCGAGTACCTGGCGCGCGGCGTGCACAAGAAGGCCGAAGGCGCCGACACGGTGTACTACCCCGACACGCTGGTCGGCACCGACAGCCACACCACCATGATCAACGGCATCGGCGTGGTGGGCTGGGGCGTGGGCGGCATCGAGGCGGAAGCCGGCATGCTCGGCCAGCCCGTGTACTTCCTCACGCCGGACGTGGTCGGCGTCGAGCTCAAGGGCAAGCTGCGCGAAGGCGTGACGGCCACCGACCTGGTGCTGACCATCACGGAAATGCTGCGCAAGGAAAAGGTGGTGGGCAAGTTCGTCGAGTTCTTCGGCGAAGGCACCGCCTCGCTGTCGCTGCCGGATCGCGCCACCATCGGCAACATGGCGCCCGAGTACGGCGCGACCATGGGCTTCTTCCCGGTCGACGAGAAGACCATCGAGTACTTCGAGGGCACCGGCCGCACCAAGGCCGAGATCGCCGCCTTCGAGAACTACTTCAAGGCCCAGAAGCTGTTCGGCGTGCCCAAGGCCGGCGAGATCGACTACACCAAGTCGCTCACGCTCGACCTGTCGAGCGTCGCGCCCTCGCTGGCCGGCCCGAAGCGTCCGCAGGACCGCATCGAGATCACCCACGTCAAGTCGACCTTCGCCGACCTGTTCTCGAAGCCCGTCGCCGAAAACGGCTTCAACAAGAAGGCCGAGGACCTGGCGGCGCAATACACCACCAGCAACGGCGTGAACGTGAAGAACGGCGACATCCTGATCGCCGCGATCACCTCCTGCACCAACACCTCGAACCCGAGCGTGCTGCTGGCCGCGGGCCTGCTGGCCAAGAAGGCGGTGGAAGCGGGCCTCACGGTCGCGCCGCACATCAAGACCTCGCTGGCGCCGGGATCGCGCATCGTCACCGAGTACCTGACCAAGACGGGCCTGCTGCCCTACCTGAGCAAGCTCGGTTTCGAACTGGCCGCCTACGGCTGCACGACCTGCATCGGCAACGCCGGCGACCTGACGCCCGAGCTGAACGAAGCGATCGTCAAGAACGACATCGTGGCGGCGGCCGTGCTGTCGGGCAACCGCAACTTCGAGGCGCGCATCCACCCGAACATCCGCGCCAACTTCCTGGCCTCGCCGCCGCTGGTGGTGGCCTACGCGATCGCCGGCACCATCACGCGCGACCTGATGACCGAACCGGTCGGCAAGGGCCGCGGCGGCCGCGACATCTACCTCGGCGACATCTGGCCGACCAGCGAGGAAATCCAGTCGCTGCTGAAGTACGCGCTCGACCCCAAGGCCTTCGAATCGAACTACGCGAAGCTGACCAAGAAGGGCGACCTGTGGAGCAAGATCGAGGGCGAGACGGGCCAGGTCTACGACTGGCCGAAGTCGACCTACATCGCCGAGCCGCCGTTCTTCGGCAAGGACTTCCCGATGCAGCCGTCGGACTCGATCACGCCGGTCAAGGGCGCGCGCGCGCTCGGCGTGTTCGGCGACTCGGTGACCACCGACCACATCAGCCCGGCAGGCTCGATCAAGGAAGATTCGCCGGCCGGCCGCTGGCTGAAGGAGAACGGCGTGCAGAAGGCCGACTTCAACAGCTACGGCTCGCGTCGCGGCAACCATGACGTGATGATGCGCGGCACCTTCGCCAACGTGCGGATCAAGAACCTGATGATCCCGGCCAAGGCCGACGGCTCGCGCGTCGAGGGCGGCCTGACGATCCACCAGCCGAGCGGCGAACAACTGTCGATCTACGACGCGGCGATGCAGTACGTCGACGCCGGCGTGCCGACCGTGATCTTCGCGGGCGAGGAATACGGCACGGGTTCGTCGCGCGACTGGGCCGCCAAGGGCACCCAGCTGCTCGGCGTGAAGGCCGTGGTGGCGCGCAGCTTCGAGCGGATCCACCGCTCGAACCTGGTCGGCATGGGCGTGCTGCCGCTGCAGTTCAAGGGCTCGGACAGCGTCCAGTCGCTCGGCATCACCGGCGAGGAAACCTACGACGTGGAAGACCTCGGCGACGACTTCAAGCCGCAGCAGGACGTCACCCTGGTGATCCACTACAAGAACGGCGAGACCAAGCGCGTGCCGGTGCTGCTGCGCGTGGACACGCCGATCGAGGTGGACTACTACAAGCACGGCGGGATCCTGCCCTTCGTGCTGCGCTCGCTGCTGGCCGCCTGAGCGCGCGGTTTTTGCAGGTGCCGCGTGTCGGAAACGATGCGCGGACGATTCGAGCCCGGCTCCGGCCGGGCTTTTTTTCGTCCCGGCCCGGGGCGCGATGGCGATGGCGACGCGCTGACTCGATCGGCCGGGCGGCGACGGAAGCGCGAGCCGGCTCGGGCTCCCGTTCGAGGTTCGGGGCACTCGCGCGGCGACGCTTCGCCAGCCGCGCATCACGCGCCGCCCGCCGCTCCCTCTCGTCGCCCTCGTCGCCCTCTCGCCCGCCTACTTGGCGCCCCGCTCCGACGGCACCGCCTTGCCCGAGCGATGCGAGGGCGCGAACAGGCGCAGGCCGCTGGCCAGGCTGGCGGCGGCCGAGAAGCCGGCGCCCAGCCCGAGCGCCAGCGTCGGGCCGTGCTTGGCGGCGATGCCGAAGCACAGCGCGACCAGGGCCGCGCCGGTGGCCTGCCCGATCAGGCGCGCGGTGGCGATGATGCCGCTCGCGCCGCCGCTGCGCTCGGGCGGCGCGCTCGCCATCAGGGCCTTCAGGTTGGGCGACTGGAAGAAGCCGAAACCGGCGCCGCACAAGGCCATGCGCCAGATGATGTCGGACACGTGCGGATACGGCGGCAGCATCGCCAGCAAGGCCATGCCGAGCGCCAGGATCGCCAGCCCCACCGCGCCCAGCAGCCCCGGCGGATAACGATCCGACATGCGCCCGGCGATCGGCGCGGACAGCGCCACCACCGCCGACCAGGGCGTCATCAGGAAGCCGGTCTCGACCGCGCTGCGATGCAGGACATCCTCGAAATAGAACGGCAGCGAGACGAAGGCCAGGCCCTGCGCCGCGAACGAGCAGACCGCCGTCAGCGCCGACAGCGCGAACACCGGCCGCTTGAACAGGTCGACCGGCAGCATCGGCGCGGGATGCCCCGCCTCGCGGCGGATCAGCAGCCAGCCGAACACCAGGGTCACGCCGGCGGCCGCCAGGCTGAAGGCCAGCGGCCCGCGCTGCGAGGTTTCGCCGAGCGCGAAGATCAGCGCCGCGAAGGTCACCACGTTGAGGCCGGCCGCGACCGGATCGAAACTGTGGCCGCCGCGCCCCGTGTGCGGCAGCGCCGGGATCGCCACCGCCAGCGCGACCAGCCCGAGCGGCACGTTGACGGCGAACAGCCAGGGCCAGTCGGCCAGCGAGAGGATCACCGAGGCCACCGTCGGCCCCACCGCGAAGGACACGCCGACGATCAGCGCGTTCAGGCCGAGCCCGCGCCCGAGCCGCTGCGCCGGGTAGAGATGGCGGATCAGCGCGGTGTTGACGCTCATGATGGCTGCCGCGCCCAGGCCCTGCACGATGCGCGCCGCGGTCAGCATCGGCAGCGTGGAGACCAGCGCGCAGGCCAGCGAGGCGGCCGTGAACACCACCAGCCCGCCGATATAGATGCGGCGGTGGCCGACGATGTCGCCCAGCGCGGCCAGCGGCAGCAAGGTGGCCACCATCGCGAGCTGGTAGGCATTGATGATCCAGACCGAGGCGGCAGGCGCCGTGTGCAGGTCGGCGGCGATGGCGGGCAAGGCGGTGTTCGCGATCGCCGTATCGAGCGTCGCGAGCGCGACCGCGAGCAGGATCGCGATCATCGCGCGCCAGTTGAACGCCGGCTCCGCGGGGCGGCCGGCGAGAAGGGTTTCGGACAAGGCAGGACTCGGCAGGACGGGCGACGCGGATCGCGCATCGCGAATGGATCGACGCGGCGGCGCGTCGATTGCCCGATTTCCGGAAACGAAACCCGCCGCAGCCCCCGCATTGTTGCAGAGCGGCGCCGATCCTGCAGGCTCGCGACACGCGAGAAAGCTGGTCGAAAGCCTGGCTGCCGGTGATGGCAGCCGGGAGCTTCCGGCAGTGTCGGCGAAGCGGGCAGTCACGGCACCGCGGGCTGCCGTCGTCGGCCGACTCACCGCCGGCCGGATCTGCTCGCCTCCTCGCCTCCTCGCCTTCTCGCCTTCTCGCCTTCTCGCCTTCTCGCCTTCTCGCCGGCTACCCGCCCGCGCCGAGCGCGCCGCGATCGAGCGAGGCTGCGCGAATCGCCTCGCCGGGTTCGGTAAAGGTCTGCTGCCGCAACTGCGCGATGCGCGCGTCGCGATCGTCGGGCGAGAGCCCCTGCGCGAGAATCCGGTCGCGTTCGGCCGCATAGGCCTGGTAGCGCCCCTGCCAGGCATCGTCGTCCTGCTGCAGCTTGGCGGCGCGCGCAGCCGCCTCGGGCCCGAGCGCCTGCGCGAGCTGGGCCCGCATCTGCTCCGGCGTCGCGCCGGCCTGCTGCATGGCCGCGATCTTCGACACCGCATCCTGCTGGGCACGGATCGCCGCCTGCTGCGCGCGCTCGGCCGGCGTCAGCTGCGCATCGAGCGCGGCCAGGCGCGCGGCCTTCTGCTCGTCGCTGAGCGCGGGATCGCGCGCGATCCGGATCCGCTCCAGGTCGAGCCGCTGGCGACGCTGCTCCTCGCCGAAGAAGGGCTCGGCCCATTCGCCGAGCGTGCGGCTGGCCAGCGTCGCGCGCTGTTCGAGCGCGAGCTGCATGGCGGCCGGATCGAGCTTGTCGCCGAGCACCGAGCCGCCGCCCGGCAGCCGCGCGAGTCCGTCGAAATAGGCTCGATAGCGTTGCCAGGCATCGAGCGCGTCCTGCTGCGCCGGGCTGCCCTCCAGTTGCGCGGCGATCTCGCGACGCACCAGCGCGTCGAGCCCGGCCGGCGTGAGGTCGTGCTGCGCGCTCAGGCAGTAGTCGAGGAAGTCGCGCACCGCGCGCGTCCTCGCCAGCCTGCCGCCGGCATCGAGCGGCAGGCGCGGCGCGCTGGAACCGGCCAGCGAGGCCGGCAGCGTGGCGGCCAGCGGCGCCGCCTCGCCCACCTGCCCGGCGCTCGCGGTAACGGTTGCGGACGCAACGACCGCGGCCGCGTGGTGGTGTGGCTCGCCGCCCGGCGGCAGCAGCCACCAGGCGATCGCGCCGGCCGCGACGAAGCCGCTCGCCGCGAACAGCGCGACGCGCCCGGCCCGCGCGGCGCGCACCGGACGATCGGATCGCGCCATCAGATGCCCTGCTGCTTGAGGCGGTTCACGTGCGTGCGGATCACCGCGACCGGATCCTCGGCATTCGCGCCGCGCACGCCGAGCAACTGGTTGATCTCGTCGAGGTGGTTCCAGTGGTAGCTGGTGCTGATCACCTGGCCGAACAGCGAGCTGCAGCGCGACACCAGCCCGTCGTTCTGGCCCGAGCCGCGATTGACCATCACCGCGCCGGTGCCGAGCAGGGCCAGCGTCGAGATATCGGTGACGTTGGCCGAGTCGAAGGTGCTGGTGCTGGTATCGCTCGCGCCCGTCACGCCGAGCACGGTCGCGCCCGGCTGGATCGCCGTGCCGCCCCAGGAATAGAGCAGGTGCTGGTTGCCGGCGACGGTTTCGGTCGCCGCCCCCGTCTGGCAGGTGCCCGGCGCGCCGAGCCCGGCGCTCGGGAAGTTCTTGTTGTAGGCGGCCGTCTGCGCGGTGGTCAGCGTCTTGAGCGCGGCCAGCGCGTCCTGGTTGGTGTTCAGCGAGCTGTTGATCAGCGTGCCGAACACGTTGACGAAGGCGGCGATCACCGTCGACGACAGGCCGGTGGGATCGGTCGCCAGCACGCCCTGCACGAAATCGGCGAACTCGGAGCCGCGATGCGGCGTGCCGATGGTGGTCACCGAAGCCACCAGTTGCGGCGCGACCGCCGCCACGTAGCGCGAGGTCAGCCCGCCCTGGCTGTGGCCGATCAGGTTGACCTTGGTTGCGCCGGTGGCTGCCAGCACCTGCTTGACGTAGGCCAGCAACTGCTCGCCGCGGCCGTTCGGGCCGTCGTCGCTCTGGAAACCGGACAGGTTGGCCACGTAGACCTTCGCGCCATGCGATTGCAGGTCGCTCTGGATGCCGTACCAGTAGTCGAGCACATTCGCGAACTTGTCGGTGCCGGCCAGGCCGTGCACCAGGATCACCGGATAGCGCGTCGCCGCATAGGTATCGGCCGCCATCGCCGCGGGCGCCGCCGTCATTGCCAGGCCCGCCACCCCGGCCAGCGGCATCGCCGCCAGCGCCCATGCCACCGCCCTCGCCGCCAGCCTCGAACGCATCGATCTGCGCATGCTTATCTCCCTCGTTATTGGATCCGTCGATGTGAATGCAGCGCTCGATCGCGGCTTCGCGCGAAGCCGGGCGCGGCAAGTGCGGAGTGAAACACGGCGGTGGCAGTCCTGTCCGGACTCACACGGATGTTTGGATGCGCATCTCTAATCGATTGACGCGAGCGATCGGGAACGGCGGCCGAACGAATCGCATCGCGATGCTGCGTCGCCACATGGAGATGTCACGGACTGCGAAGCATCGCGCGATGTGCGCATGGAACAGACGCGGCAAGCCGACCGGCAATCATGCCGGCCAGGAACGCACGAGGGAGAAAGCGCGGAAAACGGCGCGTATGTTGCAGGCGCAACCAGCGCGCGGGTTCGTTTTGTTACGGCAGGATGCGCCGCAATGTGGCATCGCGCTTCACGAAGTGATGCCAGAGCGCGGCCAGCGCGTGCAGCCCGATCACGAAATAGAAGCTGTTGCCGATCAGTACGTGGGCTTCCTTCAGGGGCCCGCGCAAGGCCGGGTTCGCGTCGAACAACGTGAACGAGATACCGAGCGGCGCGATCGTCACGGGATGGCCGCCCATGTTGACGAAGGCGATGCCGAGCAGCGGCTGGGCCAGCGTGAACAGGTAGAGCGCGAGATGGGAGAGCTTGGCGAGGAACGCGAGCACCGGCGGCTGCGGCAGCGGATCGGGGCGGCGCGAGGCGAAGCGCCAGAGCACGCGCAGGATCGAGAGCGACAACACCAGGGTGCCCGCGCAGAAATGCACGTTGGTCCAGAACAGGCGGCTGTCGGTGCCCTTCGGGCCGCGAATCTCGATCGCGAGGTAGCCCAGCGCCACCAGCAGCACGATCAGCCAGTGAAAGGCGATCGCGGGACGGTTGTAGCGCGGCTGGGTCGCGAGGATGTTCTTCATCGGGGCTCCGGCGGGCGAATCGTATTGGGGGCGGCGCCTGGCTGGTGGCGGCCGGCGGCTATCGCGGCGATTGTACCGGGGCGAAGTGGCTCGCGGCAGCTTCGGCCCGCACGGATGCGGCGATTGGTCAGGCGTCGCGAGTGAGCCGCAGGGTCCGCAGCGAGGCGAAGCGATGAGGGATCGGCGCAGCCGGCAGCCACGCGATGCGCGTGCCGCACGAACCACGGCAGCGGAAAAAACAACGGCGCGCGCCCCGTCGGGAGCGCGCGCCGCATCGGCGATCGGCAATCAGCCGCTGATCGGCCGGGGATCGACCTGGGATCGACCGGTAATCAGCCGCCGTTGCGCGGCAGGAAACCGATCGGGTCGACCGGCTTGCCGTCCTGCCGGACCTCGAAGTCGAACGAGGAACGGCCATCCGGATCGGTGGCCATCTCGGCGATCGCCTGGCCCGCCGCGACGGCGTCGCCGTCGTTGACCAGCAGCTTGCCGTTGTGGCCGTAGGCGGTGATCAGGCCGCTCTCGTGCTTGAGGATCACCAGCGGGCCGTATTTCGCGACGCCGGTGCCGGCATACACCACCCGGCCCGCGGCCGCGGCGCGCACGGTCTTGTCGCCGGTCGAGGTGATCGTGATGCCGCGCGTCTTGCCGGGGATGAAGCGCGAGGTGACGGTGCCCTGCGCCGGCCAGGCCAGCGCCGGCGGCTCGGTCGCCGTGGCGCCGGGCAGCGCGGACGAGGACGGCTGGCCCGAGGACGGCACCGGCGAGGTGATCGCGGTATTGCCCGGCGGCGGCGCGACGCGCAGCACCTGGCCGGGCGTGAGCATGTCGGTCGGCGCGATGTGGTTCCAGCTCGCGACGTCCTGGCTGCGCTGGCCGAAGCCGGCCGCGATGGACGGCAGCGTATCGCCGGGGTTGACGCGGTAGTAGCCGGCCAGCACGCCGCCCTGGTTCTGGCGGCTGGGTTGCGGCGTGCTCGTCGGCTGCCACGAGTCCGTCCACGGCGTCATCGTGCAGCCGCCGACCAGCGCGGCGCCGACGGCGAACAGGGTCGCGCGCGAGACGGCGCGACGATACGTGGTGGTTTCAGTGAAGATCGTTCTTCTCAAGCTGCCTCCCTAGTTTCGCTTCGCTGCGGGCGGCCGTGCATCGCGGGGATGCGCGGCGCGCGCCGCGTGGCCCGGGTCGGGCCGGTCCCGACAGGAGTGGGACCTTCAGACGCTGCCTTCGGTTTCCACGACGAGAATACGAGCTTCCCCGCGTGGATGGGCGACGTGTTCCGTCCCCACCGTGGCGTGAAAGATGTCGCCGGTCTCGAGCAGGGCAATATGCTCGCCGGCGGCATCGCGATAGTGCATGTCGACTTGTCCGTCGAGGACGACGAACACTTCCTCGCCGTCGTTCACATGCCAGATGTAAGGCTGGTCGGTCCAGTGCAGGCGCGTGGTGATACCGCGCATATTGGCGATATCGAGGGCGCCCCAGGCACGCGACGCGGTAAAGGTCTTGCTGCGGATGAGCTTCATGTCGGGTTCCGGCATCGCGGCGAGATGGCCGCGAATCTCGCCGCGCGGCCCGGCCCGGCCGCTGCGTGCCCGTCGGATAGTACCTGCTCGGCGCGAATTTCGGAACCTTCGCGCCCCGATTCGGCGCTTCGGGAACGCCCGGGCGCGGGATCCGGACCGAGCGCGCCGGGGATTTCGCCATGCAAAAAAAATCGGCCCGTGGGTTCCTGGTGGAACACCACGGGCCGATCCGGACTGCGGTACAGCTCGACTTCCACTGCAACTTCAACTACCTGCTTCAACTACCTGCCACGGGCGGCGCGGCCATCCTGGCGCGCCGCCCGCGTCGATCAGCGACCCTTGTAGACCGGGGCGCCGTCGGCGATGCGGCGAACCTTCGACGGCGTGCCCGATTCGGCGGCCGCGGCCGGTTGCGCGCCGTAGCCGCTGGTATCGGCGTTGGCGAAGTTTTGTTGCGGGTTGATGCGGGATTCAGCAGCCTGGATACCGTTCGGGTAGTCGTTGCGGTCAGCGCTCGGGTTGTAACCGGCCTTTTGCAGCTGGGCCAGTTCGGCCTTCACTTCGGCACGGGTCAACGGGCCGTTGGTCGGTTGAGCAAACGAGAGAGCCGGGACAGCGAGAACGGCAGCGGCAGCAACAGTAGCGATCAGCGATTTCATGATTTTCACCTCCGAGACTTTTTTTGCTTCACCGCACACACCATGTGAGCAGCGAGTGATGTGAAGTCTAGTCTTCTCGGCACCTAGGGAAAACCATGAAACGACGAAAACACTGTTCCGCGAACGATAATAATCAGCGGGTTCCGACGCTATCAACCCGATAGATAGCGTGGTTAATCGCAACAATTACCGTTCGCACCCTCCTCAGGCCCAGTTCGCGTGGAAGCTGCCCGGCTTGTCCGTGCGCTCGAAGGTGTGGGCGCCGAAGAAGTCTCGCTGCGCCTGCACAAGGTTCGCCGGCAGGCGTTCCGAGCGGTAGCTGTCGAAGTAGGCGACCGCCGAGGAGAAGGCCGGCACCGGCACGCCGGCCTGCACCGCGGCCACCACCACGTCGCGCAGCGCCTGCTGGTAGTTGGTCGAGATCTCCTGGAAGTACGGGTCGAGCAGCAGGTTCGCGAGTTCCGGGCTGGCCGTGTAGGCATCCGTGATCTTCTGCAGGAAACGCGCGCGGATGATGCAGCCGGCGCGGAAGATACGCGCGATTTCGCCCAGGTTGAGCTTCCAGCCGTATTCCTTCGAGGCCGTGTCGAGCTGCGCGAAACCCTGCGCGTAGGAGATCACCTTGCTCAGGTAGAGCGCGCGGCGCACCGCCTCGACGAAGGCGGCACGATCGCCTTCCGGCTTGGCCGGCGAGGGCCCCTTCAGCACCTTGCTGGCGGCCACGCGCTGCGTCTTCAGCGAGGACAGCACGCGCGCGAACACCGATTCGGTGATCAGCGGCAGCGGCACGCCCAGGTCCAGCGCGTTCTGGCTGGTCCACTTGCCGGTGCCCTTCTGCGCGGCGCGGTCGAGGATCACGTCCACCAGGTGCTGGCCGGTTTCCTCGTCCTTCTTGTCGAAGATCTTCGAGGTGATCTCGATCAGGTAGCTGTCGAGCTCGCCCTGGTTCCATTCGGTGTAGACCTTGCCGAGTTCCTCGTTCGACAGCCCCGCCACCTGCTTGAGCACCGCGTAGCTTTCGGCGATCAGCTGCATGTCGCCGTACTCGATGCCGTTGTGGACCATCTTCACGTAGTGGCCTGCGCCGTCCGGGCCCATGTAGGCCACGCAGGGCTCGCCGTCGCCCGGCGCCTTGGCGGCGATCTGCTTGAGGATCGGCTCGACCAGGTCGTAGGCGTCGCGCTGGCCGCCCGGCATGATCGAGGGGCCGTGCAGCGCGCCCTCCTCGCCGCCCGACACGCCCGTGCCGATGAAGTGCAGGCCCGATTGCGCGAGTTCCTGGTTGCGGCGGATGGTGTCCGTGAAATGCGTGTTGCCGCCGTCGATCAGCACGTCGCCCTTGCCGAGCAGCGGCTTGAGCGCGGCGATCGTCGCGTCCGTGGCCTCGCCCGCCTTGACCATCAGCAGGATGCGGCGCGGCGTTTCGAGCGACGCGACGAATTCCTCCAGCGTGTAGGTCGGCACCAGCTTGCGGTCGGGGAATTCGGCGATCAGCTCGTCGGTCTTGTCGCGGCTGCGGTTGTACACGGACACGGCGTGACCGCGGCTCTCGATGTTCAACGCCAGATTGCGGCCCATCACGGCCATCCCGACCACGCCGATTGCTTGTTTGCCCATTGTTCATTCTCCGAAAAAAACACGGCGCGGCCCGACCGAGCCGCGCGCATAGCCGCAAGGATACGGGAAAACCAGGCGAGGCCGCTGCCTCGCGCGCGACGCGCCGATCAGGCGCGGCGGCGCAGCACCACGCTCAGGTTGTTGGCCGGCATCGCCACCACGCGCTCGAGTTCGAGGCCGGCCGCCTCGGCCAGCGCGACCACCGCCTCCAGGTCGCGCACGCCCCATTCGGCATCGCGCGCACGCAGTTGCGCGTCGAACTCGGCGTTGGAGGGCGCGGTATGCGCGCCCGCGCGGCGATACGGGCCGTACAGCAGCAGCACGCCGCCGGCGGGCAGCCGCCGCGCGGCGCCGTTCACCAGCGCGACGGCCGCCGCCCAGGGCGCGATGTGGATCATGTTGATGCAGACCACCGCGTCGACGGCGTCCACCGGCCAGGGCTCGGCGCGCACGTCGAGCGCCAGCGGCGCGCGCAGGTTCGGCAGGCCGGCTTGCGCGACCCAGGCGGCGATCGAGCGCCGCGAGCGCGGCTCGGGGTCGCTCGGCTGCCAGTCGATGCCCGGCAGGGCCGCCGCGAAATGCACGGCGTGCTGGCCGGTGCCGCTCGCGATCTCGAGCACGGTGGCGCGCTCGGGCAGGACCTCGCGCAGCACCGCGAGGATCGGCTCGCGGTTGCGCTCGGCCGCCGGCGCCTGCAGGCGATCGGCCGGATTGGCGGCGGCTTCGCCGGTGCATTCGGCACTCGGCCGGGCGTGATTCGGATCGGTGGAATTCGTCATGCGGGAGGATCGGTGGAGGACGAGGACGGGACGGCCGGAAGCCGCGATGCGCGCAGTGTGCCGCATCGGCGGGCTCGGTGGTAGCGGACGCGGGGCGCCTTCGACACTTCGAGACGCTGGTGACGAACGGCGGGCTGGTTCGGCTAGTTCGGCATCGCGGGTCAGGCGGGCCGGCACGCCGGCCCGCTCGGCATCGTCGAGTCAGCGCACCGGCACGCGACCAACCGCGCCCTCAGCGAACGAGGCTCGCCCCCTCTTCCGGATCGGCCAGCCCGAGCCGTGCCAGCAGCGCCTCCAGCGTCGCGCCGCAGGCGGCTTCGACCTTCAGTGCGAGCAGCGGATCGGCGCGCGTGCGCCCCAGGTTCAGCGCGGCGACCGGCTTGCCGCGCTCGCCGGCCCAGACGCAGAAGCGATACCCCGAATACACCATCAACGAGGAGCCGACCACCAGCGTCGCATCGGCTTCGTCGAGCGCGCGCGTCGCGGCCGCCACGCGTTCGCGCGGCACGTTCTCGCCGAAGAACACCACGGCCGGCTTGAGCATGCCCGCGCAGATCGGGCAGGCCGGCACGCGGAAATCGTCGAGCGTATCGAGTTCGAGCTGCGCGTCGCCATCGGCCAGCGGCACGGCTTCATAGGCCAGCAGCGCGGGATTGTCGGCCTCGAGCATGTGCTGGATCGCCGCGCGCGCGTGATGGGCGCCGCAATCGAGACAGCTCACGCCGTCGATGCCGCCGTGCAGCTCGATCACGCCGCGGCTGCCGGCGCGCTGGTGCAGGCCATCGACGTTCTGCGTGACCAGCCCGCCGATGCGCCCGGCCGCGCCGAGCCGCGCGATCGCGCGATGCGCCGCGTTCGGCCGCGCGCGCCCCACCACCGGCCAGCCGAGCATGCTGCGTGCCCAATAACGGCGGCGCGCCGGCTCGGAGCCGACGAATTCCTGGTACTGGATCGGGGGTGAGCGCATCCACTGGCCATTGCGGTCGCGGTAGCCGGGAATGCCGGAATCGGTGCTGATGCCGGCGCCGGTCAACACGAACAGGCGGGGATGGCGTTCGACGAAAGCGTGCAGCGCATCGAGCGCCGCCGGGTCCGCCGCGACGAGTTCGGGCAGGGAATCGTGATCGTTCATGGCTGGGTGGGGTGGTCCTGCCGGCGGGTTCGGGGAGCAATCGCCTCGTCCGACGGCCTGCGCGAGATCATACCGAAGGCCCTGAATCGACGTGGATCGCCTTGTCAGGCATGGCCGACAATGGGGCAAGATCGTTCGCGACAGCGACCCGGCGAGCCGTTCCGCGTTGCGTGGACACAACGCCGCTACGACGTCTAACGAATTCGCTTGCCACGCCTAGTACAAACCCTTAGTATTGCGTCTGTCTCCTCCATGTCTCCAACATGGATTCAGCCCGCAACAGTGTTGCGGGCTTTTTCTTTTGTGGCCCGCGTCGGCGCCCGCCTTTCCTCTCAAGCCGCCGAATGCCCGTCGTCGAAGATCGCCTCGATCGCCAGCCCGAAGGTACGCGCGATCGAAAAGGCCAGCGGCAGGCTCGGATCGTAGCGGCCGTTCTCGATCGCGATCACGGTCTGGCGCGACACGCCGAGGCGCTCACCCAGCGCCGCTTGCGACCAGCCTCGTTCCAGCCGCAACTCCCGCACGCGATTGTTCATCGGTAGCGCAGCGACACGAACACCGAACTCAGCACCCACAGCACGGCCATCACCGGCCACACCACGAACAGCGACAGCGACGGGAAACCGACGTTCTCGAGGAAGCCGTAGCCGAAGGTCAGCAGCGCGGTGCCGCCGAAGGCGATCGACAAGGACTCGAGCTCGATGCGCCGCTGCAGTTCGTCGAGCCGCCGCACGCGCCGCACGATCGCCCAGCAGACACCCACGCCCGGCAGGATCGGCAGCAGCGAGACCAGGATGCGCCAACCCCTCGACTCGATGCCGTCGCCGCGCAACAGCAGCAGCGAGACGGTCAGCAGCGCCACATAGGCGAGCAGCGCCGCCCCAACCTCGATCCGATAACGATTCATCCTGGCCTCCTTGTTGTCGAAGGCGACCAGTCTGACGTAAGCCGATCGAAATGTAAAGCTTGCTTTACATAACATCGAACCGCATCACTTGCCGCGTCGCGCCAGCTCGCCGATCCCCTGCACCGGCAGGCACCGAGCCGCATCGCCCTCTTCCCGCGCCGGCCCCATCGCGCGCGGTCCCGCCGCCAGCGCGGCACCCCGCGCGCGCGTCAAGCCGCGCACGAAACGCCGCCCCGCCGGGCCATACACGGCATCGGGCTCCGGGAACAGCCAGACGAAGACGAGATACAGCACGCCGCCCAGCAGCAGCGAGATCGGCACGCTCAGGTCGAGGCCGCCGGCCAGGTTGCCCAGCACGCCGACGAACTGCCCCGGCAGGTTGACGAAGGCCAGGCCGACCAGGGCCGCCGGCAGCCAGGCGCCCATCGCCCGCAGGTTCCAGCCGTGCGTGAACCAGTAATGGCCGCCGCGCAGGCCGCGATTGAAGACCTGCAGGTCGTCGGCCAGATAGAAGCCGCGCCGCGTCACGTAGCCGATCACCATGATCGCCATCCAGGGGCAGCTGAAGGTGCCGATCAGGGTCGAGAAGGTCGACACGCTCTCCACCAGGTTGAAGGCGAAGCGCCCCACGAAGATGAAGCCGATCGCCAGCGTGCCGATCAGCAGCGTGGCGCGCACGCGGTTCAGCAGCTTGGGGAACATGCTCGACATGTCGAGCCCGGTGCCGTACAGCGCGGTGGTGCCGGTCGACATGCCGCCGATGATGGCGATCACGCAGGTGGGCAGCAGGAACCAGCGCGGCGACACCGCCAGCAGCCCGCCCACGTAGTCGTTCGAGGCGATGAACGAGGGCGCGTGGGTGGCGATGATGCTGGCCGTGGCGAGCCCGAACAGGAACGGCACGAAGGTGGCGAGCTGGGCCACGAACACGGCGCCGATCACACGATGGCGCGGCGTGTGCTCGGGGATGTAGCGCGCCCAGTCGCCGAGCGTCGAGGCGAACGACACGGGATTGCTCATCGCCACCAGCGCGGCGCCGCAGAAGGCGGCCCAGAAGCCCGCGCCGCCCGCGTGCAGGGTGCCGGCATAAGCGGCGTCGAAGCTGCCGGAAAACGCGAAGGCACCCACCAGGAACATCAGGCTGGCGGCCCACACGGCGATCTTGTTGACCCACAGCATGAAGCGGAAGCCGTAGATGCAGACCACCAGCACCAGCACCGCGAACACCAGGTACGAGAGGCCCACCGTGGCGCCGTTGACGGGCAGGCCGACCAGGCTGTGGGCGCCGCCTACCAGCGCGTCGCCGGAGCTCCAGACCGCCAGCGAGAAGAAGGCCACCGAGGTCAGCAGCGCCAGGAAGGAGCCGACGATGCGGCCGTGGATGCCGAAGTGCGCGCCCGAGGAAACCGGGTCGTTGGTGCCGTTGCGCGTGCCGAACAGGCTCATCGGCGCGAGGATGCAGGTACCGGCCAGCACGCCGAGCACGATCGCCAGCGCGCCGTCGCGAAACGACAGGCCGACCAGGATCGGGAAGCTGCCGAGCACCGAGGTGGAAAAGGTGTTGCAGCCGCCGAACAGCAGCCGGAACAGGTCGATGGGCCGCGCGTAGCGCGAGGCATCGGGGATGCGTTCGAAACTGAAGGTCTCGATCCGCGTCATGCTGGTGTCGTCGTGGGAAGTGTCGCTCATCGTCTCGCTCCATTCGGGCGCCGGTCCCGCCCGTCGCGCGGGCTGGCCGGCATATCGTGCCGATCGTTGTTCATGCCGCGGGCCGGGGCCCGGCGCGCGGTGTCGCTGGTACGCCGCGCGGGGCCGGCCCGCGCTCACGGGCTGTCGCGCCCGTGCCGGGGAAGGCTCGAAGTTCGGCGGGCCCGGGCGGCCCGTGCCCATAGGCTTCGGCGGGATCGGAAGTGGTCGAAAACATCGGAGAACGAATCGATCGGCAAAGGCGCCGGCGGCACCCAAGGAAACGGCGCGGCCGGCACCTGGCCGGCCGCGCCGCGCTCACATCGGGAAGCCCATCGCCTTGATGCCGCGAATCCAGGCGCGTTTCCAGCCGCCCTCGGCATCGGCGCCGTCGAAGGCGTGGAAAGTGATCTTCGCGGCCAGCCAGCGCACCGGCTCGGGCGGGATGTAGGTCGGGCTCTGCCTGGCGATGTCGAGCCGGCGCTCGGGGCTGTCGCGATCGAACAGGATGTTCAGGCCCATGAAGGCGCCGAAGCGGCTGGCCGCGACGCCGAAGCCCGTATAACCGGCCACGAACACGCCCTTGCCGCCCAGGTAGCGCTTGGCGAACACCGAGCCGCGCGAGCAGTAGTCGATCGGGCCGCCCCAGGCATGCGAGAAGCGCAGCCCGGCCAGTTGCGGGAAGGTGCGGAAGAAGGCCTGCGCCAGCCGCGTGTAGGTATCGTGGCGCGCATCCTGGGCCGGCTGCGGATTGCCGTCGAAGTGATAGCTGACCAGGCCGCCGAAGATGATTCGGTTGTCCTTGGTGAGGCGGAAATAGTTGAGCTGGGTGCGCGTGTCGTAGATGCCCTGCCGGTTCTTCCAGCCGATTCGCGCCAGTTGCGCCTCGCTGAGCGGCTCGGTGGCCAGCACGTGGTCACGCACCTGCAGCACGCGCCGGTTGATGTCGGCGATGCCGACCTTCGCGGTGCCGCTGCCGAACAGCACGCGCGGCGCGCGGATGCTGCCCTCGGGCGTGCTGGCCAGCACCGTGTCGCCTTCGTCGCGGATCGCCTCGAGCGGCGTGTGCTCGTGGATCCTCACGCCCAGCGAGAGCGCCGCGCGCTTGAGGCCCCAGGCCAGCTTGGCCGGATGCACGATGCCGCTGCGATTGCGCGACCAGAGCGCGCCGGCGAACAGCGGCGAATCCAGTTGCTCGAGCGTCTGCTGGCGATCCAGCAACTGCACGTCGTGGCCATGATGCGTGTGCAGTTCGTGGTCCTCGCGCAGTTGCCCGAGATGCGCGGGGTCGACCGCCACCGTCATCTCGCCGTTCCACTCGATGTCGGCATCGATGCCGTAGCGCTCCAGGCTCGCCTCGAAGCCGTCGAGATTGAGATGGCCGAAGCGTTCCAGCTCGGCGATGTCGTTCGGGAACACGCGCACCGCGTTCGGCAGCCCGTGCATCACCGAGGTCGAGATGATGCCGCCGGCGCGGCCCGAGGCGCCATGCGCGACGCGCCCTGCCTCGATCAGCACCACCTCGAGTTCGGGCATCTGCTCCTTGGCCTGGATCGCCGCCCACAGCCCGGTGAAGCCGCCGCCGACGATCAGCAGGTCCGCCTGCCGGTCGCCGCGCAGCGCGGCCTCGGCGGGCGGCTCGGCCGGGTTGTCGAGCCAGTACGGCATCAGCTTCGCGCCGGCCAGCGCGCGTTCGGCATCGGCCTGGCTGGCCTCGCCGCGCGCGCCGCCCCGGCCCTCGTGGCGGGCCGCCGGAGCGGACGAAGGCGCGCCGCCGAGACCGGCTTCACGATGGTTCGCGGTATCAAGCATCGCGGGACTCCTGACGAATGAGGCCGCCGCGATGCGGCGACGAAACGAGGTTCATGCGGGGTGCCGCGGGCGCGAGGCACGCACGCGGGCAACACGAGGCGGCGAGCGGAAACATCGCGCGGCGCGGCTCAGGCCTTCTCGAGCAGCACGTAGAACTTCTTCGCGTCCTCGAGCGTTTCCCAGCGGCCCGCGAAACCGGCCGGCAGCAGATAACCCTGCCCCGCCACGAATTCCTGGCGATTGCCCTCGAGGTCGGTCAGCGCGACGCGCCCCTCGACCAGCCAGACCGCCTCGTCCGCCTCGGTGGCCGGGAAGTCGAGCGCGCCGACCTTGCCCTCCCACCAGCCGATCACGTGGCCCGCGCTGGGGCCCGCGCCGGCGCGCCAGTCGCATTCGTCCATGCCGTAGTCGAGGCGCGTGAATTCGCCGAGGCCGGCGCCCAGCGGGACGATGTCCTGAATCAGTTTGCTCATTGCGTGGTTCATTCCGTGTAGAAGGGATGAGCTGGACTGTAGCGAGCGGCCGCGCCCCGGTATGCCCCCCCGCGGGGGGGGCAAGCCGCGCTTTCGCCCTCCCGCGAGCCTGCGGAAAACCCCGGCTTTACGGCCGGCACGAGGCCTGATCTATAATCGGCTCGCCTCCATTCCGGCATGCATCATGGCCGTTCACGCCCTTTCCTCCCCGCTCGATTCCGCCCCGATCCCGCTGTCGTTCCAGACGCTCGGCGAAGTCATCGACTCGGTCGGCACACCTGATTTCGTGCCGCGCCTGACGGTGCTGCTCAACCAGATCGTGCCGGTCAACGCGGTCCATATCGAACGCTCGCGCGTCGACGCGGCGATGCCGACCGGCTTTCGCTGCGAATGGGTCGGCAGCGGCGGCGTGGGCATGGACCACGGCACCATCGCCGAGGTGATGACGCTCTACTACGACCGCTTCTACGATCGCGATCCGCTGTTCGCCGGCATCCGCGGCGAGGTCGGCACCCTGCTGGTGGTGCGCGACATCGGCGCGATCCCGCCCGGCGAATTCCGCCAGCGGCTCTACGACGAGGTGCAGATCGCCCACGAATGCGTGCTGGCGCGCGGCACGCGCCACGCCCAGCACTCGATCGCGCTGGAACGCGATACGCGCCAGCCCGCCTTCTCGCTGGCCGAGATGCAGCGCTTTCGCACCGTCAGCGACTGCCTGTTCCCGCTGCTCGAACTGCATGCCGCCACCGCGGCCTCGCGACGGATCGCGCACGTCACCCCGCACCTGCATCCGCTCGCGCAGTTCGATGCGCGCCTCGCGCGCGACCAGCCGCGCCTGTCCAGGCGCGAATACGAGATCTGCGCGCAACTGATCGGCGGGCGCACCGTGCCCGAGGCCGCCGAGATCGTCGGCGTGCGGGTGGCCACTGCCGAGTCCTACGTGAAGCGCGCCTTCGCCAAGCTCGGCGTGCGCACCAAGCGCGAGCTGCTGGCCTGGGCGCAGTCGGCAGCCGCCTGAAGGCAGGCCCGCGCGGCACGCGCCGCATGCATCGATCGCGATCGATGTGGACATCGGCAATTCGCGATTCGTCCGTTGCCGGAACTCCCCTACCATCGTCGCGACGCGATCCCCGCAACGATCGCGCACCGAACCCCGGAGACACCCCCGAATGAAGCGCGAGCGCGGCGAACAGCGACGGCTCGTGCAGGCCGAGTTGCGCGGCCAGGCTGGCGCCGGCCGACATGCCGGCCAGGTAGACCCGCCCCGCGTCGAAGCCGTGCCGCGCGAT
>NZ_VWWC01000052.1:0-40037 GCF_011753175.1 Burkholderia sp. Cy-637
TACCCTGATCCCGCCGGCCGGCGGTGCCGTGCAGCCGGCCGCGGCCGGCGCGCTGGGCGGCACCGCCCAGGGCGGCACGGTGCTGACCGGCACCAATGTCGCGAACGGCGCGGGCGGCGGCCAGGCCACCGGCGCCGGCACCGGCGCGACCGTGTCGGCCCCGGCGCCGGCCAATGCCACGCCGGGCCAGGTGGTGGCCGGCGGCAAGGTGCCCGACGAGGCCACCAAGGCGGCCGTGCTGCAGAAGCTGCGCGACACCTACGGCGCCGGCAACGTGGTCGACCAGATCGAGGTGGGCGACGTCACCACCCCGCCGAACTGGAGCGCCAACGTGCAGAAGCTGATCGGCCCGCAGTTGAAGCAGATCAGCAAGGGGCAGTTGAAGATCGACGGCACCTCGATCGACGTGAAGGGCGAGGTCCGCAACGAGGCGCTGCGCCAGCAGGTGGCCAGCGACATGGCCAACCAGCTGAACCCGACTTACACGATCCGCAACGCGCTGCGCGTGAGCGCCTCCGAACAGGGCATCCTCGACCAGACGCTGGCCAACCGCACCATCGAGTTCGAGACCGGCAGCGCCACGCTGACCCCGCAGGGCCGCGCGATCCTCGACCAGATGGCCGACGCGATGAGCAAGCTGGCGAACCGGCAGGTCACCGTGATCGGCCACACCGACAACTCGGGCAACCGCGCCACCAACATCTCGCTGAGCCAGGCGCGCGCCGACGCGGTGAAGGGCTACCTGGTGGCCAAGGGCATCGCCTCGCAGCAGCTGACCACCACCGGCGTGGGCCCCGACCAGCCGATCGCCTCGAACGACACCGCCGACGGGCGGGCGCGCAACCGCCGCATCGAGTTCCGCGTCAGCCAGTAAGGGCGCAGCAAGGCCGGAAACGACAACGGCACCGACGGGATCTCCCGCCGGTGCCGTTTTTTCATGGAGCCGGCCGCGCGAGGCGGCGCCCGCTCAGTTGTTCTCGTCGGGCTTCAGGCCCAGCAGCTCGCGGATATGCGACAGCGAGCCGTCGTCCTTGACCACCGAGGCCAGCCACTGGTGCAGCGGCATGTCGGCCCATTCGGCGGCCTTGTCGGCCAGATAGGCGACCGGGCTGTGCGGCTCGGTGGCGCGGAAGTACTTGGCGACGGCGCGCAACTGCTCGACGGCCTGCGCGCGATTCTGGATGCCGGCGATCACGGTCGGCGCGGCGACCGGGACCGGGACGGGCTGAACGGGCTGGGCGTGGGGCATCGGTGCGATCGGCTCCGGGGAAAGCGGGGTCTTGAAGCTCGGTTCGGCGCGTTCGAGCGAGGCGCCCTGGCCGGGCTGCGCGGGCGGCGGCGCCACCGGCTGCGCCTCGGCCACGTAACCCTGCTCCTTGGCGAAGCGCTCGGCCAGCATGCGCACCGACTCGTAGGCGTCGCGCGCCTGGCGGAAGCTCGGCGCGGCATTGCCGGCGCGGCGCTCGAGCTCGTCGTCGAGCGTGTCGAGCGCGGCGCGGAACGCGGACAGCTTGGCCAGCAGCGTGGCGTAGAAGGCCACCGAGGTCATCCGCTTGGAGGCCTCGACCTGCTCGACCGCCGGCTTGTTGCGCGAGATCTCGTGGGCGTTGTCGGGGTCGCGCCGTACCGCCTGCGCGACGTGCTGGGCCACCTCCCAGTCGAGCGCGGTATAGGCGCTGCCCGAGCCGTCGGTCAGGGGAATGGCGCGCAGCAGCTCGGCGGTGCGCCCGGACAGCCAGCCGACATTGCCGAGCCGGTATTCGGCGTCGTCGCCCTCGGGCAGCGGATGCACCTGGTCCCACCAGGTATGCACCAGGCCCGCCAGCAGCTCGTAGCCCTGGGTCAGCCCGCCCACGCCGTCCTGGATCGCCAGCGCCTCGGTGAGCCAGACCGCCAGGCGCAGGTCCTTGGTGCGCGTGCCGAGCAGCTCGACCGACTGCTCGACCACGAAGCCCCAGTCGGCTTCCTTGATTTCGGTGATCCATTCGCCCTGGTCGAGCGAGGGATCGTCGAATTTGCGCGCGTGCTGGATCGCGTCGAATTCGGACGAGAACAGCAGGTCCTCGCCGCAGGGCGAGGCCTCGCTGAGGGGCGCGAGAAGCGCGGTGACGTGAATCGGCATGATCGTGGTGACTACTCGAAACGACTCGGAAAGCGGCGGTGCCTCGCGCGCGGGGCACCGCCGGGATGCTTCGGGAAACTCGGGCTCGCGCGGCTGGCTCGATTCGACGGGCCCCGCCACGCGCGACGAACGACAGCTTACTCCACCGTGTACTCGAATTCGCCGGCCTCGCTGGCACGCACCGCGATGCGCTTGAGCGCGGTGCCGTCGGCGAGCCGCTCCAGCACATGGCCGGCGATCTCGGGCAGCAGCGTGCCGTTGAGGATGTGGTCGACGTTGCGGGCGCCCGAATCGACCTCGGTGCAGCGCGCCAGCACCGCCTCCACCAGCGACTCGTCCCACTCGAAGGCGGCCTTGTGGTTGGCCTCGATGCGGCGGCGGATGCGATCCAGCTTCAGCTCGATGATCTCGACCAGCACCTCGTCCGAGATCGGGTAATAGGGCACCACCTTCATGCGGCCCAGGAAGGCCGGCTTGAAGGCCTTGTAGAGCGCCGGGCGCAGCGTCTCGGCGAGCGCGTCGGGGTCCGGCAGTTCCTCTTCCGGCTTGTTCAGGCAGGCCTGCATCACCTGGCTGGAGCCGACGTTCGAGGTCAGGATGATCAGGGTGTTGCGGAAGTCGATCTCGCGGCCCTCGGCGTCGTCCATCGCGCCCTTGTCGAACACCTGGAAGAACATCTCCAGCACGTCCGGGTGGGCCTTCTCGACCTCGTCGAGCAGCACCACCGAATAGGGATTGCGGCGCACCGCCTCGGTCAGCACGCCGCCCTCGCCGTAGCCGACGTAACCCGGCGGCGAGCCCTTCAGGCCCGACACGCTGTGCGCCTCCTGGTACTCGCTCATGTTGATGGTGACCATCTTGCGCTCGCCGCCATAGAGCACGTCGGCCAGCGCCAGCGCCGTCTCGGTCTTGCCCACGCCCGAGGGCCCGACGAACATGAACACGCCGCGCGGCTTGTTCGGATCCTCCAGCCCGGCGGTGGCGGTGCGCACGCGCTGCGCCACCGCGTCGAGCGCGTGGTCCTGGCCGATCACGCGCGTGCCGAGCAGGGCATTGAGGTTCATCACGGTCTCGATCTCGTCCTTGACCATGCGCCCGAGCGGGATGCCGGTCCAGGCCGCGACGATCTCGGCCACCACGTGGCCGTCGACCTGCAGCGGCACCATCGGCTCGACGCCCTGCAGGGCCGCCAGCGCGGCGATGCGCTCGGCCAGCTCGGCGCGCACTGCGTCCTCATCGATGCGCTCGCCGTCGGCCGAGCCCTCGCGCGCCGCGTCGATCCTCGCGCGCAGCGCGACGATCTCGGCCACCACCGCCTGCTCCTCGGCATAACGCCGCCGGGCGGTCTCCAGCGCGGCCACATCGGCCTCGCGCGCCACCCGCAGCACCGCCAGCCGTTCCTCGTGCGAGGCGCCGCCGGCCACCTCGCGCTCCAGCGAGGCGATCTCGGCGTCGGTGCGCTCCAGGCGCTTGCTGGTGTCGTCGATCACGGCCGGCGTCGCGCTCTGCGCCAGCGCGACCTTCGCGCAGGCGGTGTCGAGCACGCTGATCGCCTTGTCGGGCAGTTGCCGGCCGCTGATGTAGCGATGCGAGAGCCGCACCGCCTCGGTGATCGCGTCGTCGAGGATGCGCACGTTGAAGTGGCGCTCCATCAGCCCGGCCATGCCGCGCAGCATGGCGGCCGCCAGCGGCTCGCTGGGTTCCTCGATCTTGACCACCTGGAAGCGCCGCGCCAAGGCAGCATCCTTCTCGAAGTACTTCTTGTACTCGCTCCAGGTGGTGGCCGCGATGGTGCGCAGCTCGCCGCGCGCCAGCGCCGGCTTGAGCAGGTTGGCCGCATCGTTCTGCCCAGCCTGGCCGCCCGCGCCGATGATGGTGTGAGCCTCGTCGATGAACAGGATGATCGGGTGCGCGCTCTTCTTGACCTCGTCGATCACGCTCTTCAGGCGGTTCTCGAACTCGCCCTTCACGCTCGCGCCGGCCTGCAGCAAGCCCATGTCGAGCACGTGCAGCGCCACGCCGGCCAGGGGCGGCGGCACGTCGCCTGCGGCGATGCGCAGCGCCAGCCCTTCCACCACGGCGGTCTTCCCGACCCCGGCCTCGCCGGTCATGATCGGGTTGTTCTGGCGGCGCCGCATCAGGATGTCGATCGCCTGGCGGATCTCGGCGTCGCGACCGATCACCGGGTCGATCTTGCCTTCCCTGGCGCGCTGCGTGAGGTTGGTGGTGTAGGTGTCGAGCGCGGGCGTCTTCGACGGGCCGCCCGCGGCGCCGGCCGCCGCCTCGGCCGCCACGTCGGTCTCATCGCCGGCGCCGGCATCGGCCTCGCGCGGCTCGGCCTCGTTCGAGCCGGCCGTGATCTCGTCGAACTTGTGCTTGAGGTCGGTTACGCGCACGCGCGCGAACTGCGGCGACATGCGCTGCGCGAATTGCGCCAGGTCGGGCGCGCTCAGCAGCGCGAGCAGCAGGTGGCCCGAGCGGATCCGCCCGATCTGCGCGTCCAGCGAGGCGATCAGCCAGGCCTGCTCGAACAGCTCGCTCAGGTGCACCGAGAACACCGGCGTGCGCGTGTTGCCGCGCTTGAGGCTCTCCAGCTCGCGTTCGAGGTCGGCGCGCAGCGCATGCGGATCGACGCCGCTGGCACGCAGCACCACCGGCATGTCGCCGCTCGTCTCGTCGAGCAGCGCGACGAACAGGTGCTCGAGATCGACCTCGTAGTGGCCGCGCGCGAAACACAGGCTCGCCGCGCGTTCGGCCGCCTTGCGGCAGGTCGGGTTCAGTTTCGCAATCAGGGTCTTGAGTGGCGTGCTCATGAGGTCGGTCGCTCTCGGGTTCGCTCGGTGTTGGTTCGGTGTTGTTGCTTGGCTTGGGCCCGGCGCGGGCCGCCGCTCAATGGATCACATGCAGTTCGTAGCGCGCGTCGGCGCGGTCGCGCTCGGCCTCGTGGGTGCAGAGGAAGGCGTCCCAGCCGAGCCGGCCGCCGCTGCCGAGGATGGTCGGGCCGACCTCGACGCGCTTGAGCACCAGCGAGATCTCGTATTCGAGCGTGATGCCGGCCAGCAGCGTCAGCATGCGCTCCAGCGCGATGGCGCGATCGCCGCCGGGCAGGAAGGCCTCGTAGTCGCGCTTGGACAGCGGCCCCACCACCAGCCGGGCGCGCATGTCGCGCTGCCAGACGCGCTCGCCGACCAGCGCGGTCGCGCCCAGCGTGGCGTTGACCTCGCCCAGCACGCTCAGCTGGTCGGGCGGCACGTCGTACCACTTGCCGACGAACTGGTCGACGCGGATCGACACCTGGAAATAGTCCGACAAGGTGCGCTGCAGGTAGGCGGCCGATACCGGCCGATGGCGCGCGGCCAGCGCGTAACCGGCGATGGCCTCGTCGATCACCGCGCCCTTGCCGTCCTGCATGGCGCGCCGCGCGTCGGGATTCGACACGCCGGCCAGCGACAGCAGCAGCGGCAGGTAGCGCTCGTCGCGGTCGAGCTCGTAATGCAGGGGCAGGCGGTACTTCTTCCAGGCCGAGTAGAACAGCGCGGTGGCGCGGTTCGAGAACACGTCGAAGAAGGCGCGCGCGGCGTGATCGCGCTTCAACTGCTCGCGCGCGATGATCTGCTCGGTGTAGTGATGCGGCAGCGCGCCCTGCCCGCCCAGCAGCCCGAAGAAGGCCGGCACGATCTCGACGCGGTCGACCTGCTCGTCCGCCACGGCGGCGCGATGCGTCTCCTCGTCGACCCGCTCGCCGGCCGCGTCGAAGGACTGCGCGCGCTCGATCTCGCTGGGCGGGAAGCCGAGCGACAGCGAGTTGCGGAACAGCACGCGGCGCTCGACGATCTCGCCGGGGCGCAGCGCGTCGGGCTTCTCCGGGTCGCGCCGGGCGAACCAGGTTTCGAGCAGCCGCACCGCCTGGAAGAACTCGAAGCGATACGGCTCGTCGAGAAACTGCTCGACTACGCCAGGATCGATTCGCCGCTGCGCGGTTTGCATCGCATGATCTCCTCGCCGGTGCGCTTGGACACGACGATCAATTGGACAAAGCTGTTGAGGTGGACGTAGAGGCCGAAGAAGGCATCGAGCATCCGCACGAAGGACGCCAGGCTGGTGCCGACGAAGTGCTCCTCGTCGATCGTCAGGCGGATCTCGATGCCGCGCACGAAGGTCGCGAAGGGCTTGCCGGGCAGCCATTGCACGGCGCCGCGCTGCTCGATCGCCACCAGCCCGTCGATGTGCCGCGTCGAGACCGCCGAGCGGCGCAGGTCGTAGAGCGTGAGCAGTTCCTTGAGCGGCGCCAGGCCGTCGTTGGCCAGGGACACGTGGTTCAGCGCCAGGTGCGAGATCAGCCGCCAGTGGGCGGCGCGCCCGCGCGCGAAACGCACGCTGGGGCTGGGTCGGCGCAGCATCGTGATGTCGCCGAAATCGGCGCCGCCGTCGGCGAACAGGTCGCCGCCGGCCAGGCCCGTGGCCAGCCCCGCCGGCAGGTCGCGGTTGGTGCAGGTCAGGCGCAGGCTCAGCGTGTCGGTCTGCGGCGCGGAAGGCTCGAAGTCGATGTCGACGATCGAGATCTCGGTCTCGTAGCCGGGGCTGTGCTGGGCCACCCAGTCGTTGCGGCGCGCGAACCAGTAATGGCCGACATGCCCGGCCTCGCCATGGTGCAGCGAATAGAAGGGCCGGAACTCGACCACCGATTCCTCGTGCGCGGTCTGGCGCACCAGGTGCACCGAATCGATCGAATAGACCTCGTAGGCGAAGGCGCGGCGCGCCTCGGCGATCACCGGGTAGGAGACGCTCTGGTGGTCGATGCGGATCGGCTCGCCGTTCTGCTTGAACAGGTTGACCACCGGCGTGCAGAACAGGCGCAGGTGGGTCGCGCTCAGCATGTCGAGCAGCCGCGCCACGTGCGAGTCGCTGCGCACGTCGGCCAGCACGATGTGCAGGGTCAGGCGGTGGCAGGGACCGGCGCGGCGCGTCATCGCGGCCAGGTCGAAATCGACGAAGTCGAACTTGTCAGGGAACGCGAAGTATTCGGTCAGCAGGCGGTAGGCCGGGTGCGAGCGCGACGGGTAGTCGATCAGCGCGTCATGCTCCTCGAAGCCGGCCTGGGTGACGGGCGAGCTGCGCAGCGCGGTCCAGCGGCCGTTGCGCTCGGGCTCGACATAGGTGGCGAGCGTGTTGATGAACAGGCAGTCGGCCAGCGCGGCGACGAAGGACTGCTCGCCGTGCAGGTGGGCACGCAGCGTCGGCAGCTTGAGCCCGGCCAGGTCGAACTGCGGCGCCATCGATTCGAAGGTGATCGAGATCACGCCGGTGGCATTGCCGGGCAGCACGGTGGCGGCCGGCGCGGCGGCGATCGAGGAATAGCGCGCCTCGGAGATGCGGATCGGCGCGATCGTCACGTCGTAGGCGGTGCGGAACTGGCATTGCACGCCGCGGATCGCGCGGCTCTTCAGCTCGGTGCCGCGCGCCACCCGATGCGGCGCGGTCTGCTGCGAGACGTTGGCGCTCGGCGTGAACTGCGCGATCGAGCAGGACGGGAAGGAGCGCAGGTAGTGCGGATACAGCACGTCGACCAGCGCCTCAGTGAATTCCGGGTAGTCGTCGTCGAGCTTCTTGTTGATGCGCGCGCCCAGCAGGGCGAAGGACTCGATCATGCGCTCGACGTGCGGGTCGTCGCAATGCTCGCCGGTCATCGCCAGGCGCGCGGCGATCTTCGGGTAGCGTCGGGCGAATTCGTGCGAGTACCGCCGTAAAAACGATAATTCGCGCTCGTAGTACGGCAGCAACTCTTCCATCGATATTCCCCGAGGGCGCCCCTCGCGGGGCTGATCGTCACCGCGTCAGGCAGCCCGCGCGGCGATCCGGATTGATGTCAAACCTTGGCGGCGCGTCCGCGCGTCACCGAGTACTGCAATGTGGACGGCTGCAGCATCGCGTCGAAACTGACGGGCTCCTGCGCCGGATGCACGACCAGCATCGCGCGAATCGCGAAATTCAGCGAATTGGTGGATTGCTCGTTCAGTTCGAACGATACCGCCACCTGCCGCAGGCGCGGCTCGTGCCGGTCGATCGCCTGCTGGATCGACTTGCAGATGAAGGCGCGGTCGTAGTGGCTCGCGAGGCTCAGGCCCGCGAAATCGTTGAGGCCGTAGGTCAGCACCGATTGCTGGCACTCCGGCAGCGCATGGAGGTCTTCGTCGGTCAGGGCGATCCGCGTGTTCAGGATCGACTCGACATCGCGGGCGACCGTGCTTTTCAGCTCGTCCAGCGACAATTGCCGCATCGCGGGCGAGGCCGGCTGATGCGGTTCGTCGTCGAACAGCTTGTCGAGGAAACTCGGCTCGAAACGTTTCATGGAACGGCGGGGCTACACAACGGCTGATGCTTGACGACCGGGGCAAAACGAAAGACGGGGCACCGCGTGCCCCGTCTTCGTCACGAGCTTAGACCGCGTAGGTCTTGTCGTTCTTGGTCAGGCTCCAGGCGCCCTGCGTGTTGCCGCCCTGGTTGCCGCCGATGTTCTGCTTGGTCTGCTTCCACTGCACGGCAGCGTACTTCAGCGAGAACTGCTCGACCGGCAGGCCTTCGGTCTGCACGCTCGGCGTGACGCTCGAGATGATCACGTACTTCAGCTTGATCTCGAGGTACTTGACGCGCTTGCCGTCGCCGTCCGAACGCATGAAGTCGATCGAGACTTCATCGAAGGTGGTGCCGCCCGACGCGTGCTGGTACAGCAGCGGGCTGGCCATGTCGAGTTCCTTGGTGAACACCATGTCGCTGTGTTCGCAACGCTCGGCCGTGTGGCCGCCCGAGGTCGACGAGGTCGCCGAACGCGGTTGCGTGACCGACCAGTCCCAGGACTTGAGCTCGATCCAGTTGGCGTGATCCTTATCCTGCGATTCACCCTTGATCGCCGGATTCCCAAAATTCAGATAGATATCTAACATGACGCTTCGACTCCCCAAAGAGGTGGTTTTCAACTCCTACCCGAGCGGCCCGCCCGAGCGACTTCTACTCAATCGCTTATGAATTTGCCGATTTGGGCAGATCCGCGACCAGGCGCAGCGAGATCGACAGCTCGTCGAGTTGGAAGTGCGGACGCAGGAACGCGACCGAACGATACGAACCCGGCTTGCCCGGAATCTCGGACACCTGCACGGATGCTTCGCGCAGCGGAAACTGCGCTTTCTGTTCCTGCGTCGCGTTGTCGTCCAGCAGCACGTACTGGGAGATCCAGCGATTCAGGAAAGATTCCACGTTCTGCGCGGAGGCGAAGCTGCCGATCTTGTCCCGCATCATCGCCTTCAGGTAGTGCGCGATGCGCGACACCGAGAAGATGTACTGGAGTTGAGCGGACAGCACGGCGTTCGCATTCGCGCTATCGGTATTGTATTTTTTGGGTTTCTGGACCGATTGCGCGGCGAAGAAGGCCGCATAGTCGGAGTTCTTGCAGTGCACCAGCGGGATGAAGCCGAGGTCGCTCAGCTCCTTCTCGCGACGATCGGTGATCGCGATCTCGGTCGGGCACTTCAGCGCGATCTCGCCGTCGTCGGTCTTGAAGGTGTGGGTCGGCAGGTCTTCCACCAGGCCCCCGCCCTCCACGCCGCGGATCGCCGCGCACCAGCCGAAGTCGTCGAAGGCGGCCGTCAGGCGCGCCGCGAACGCCCAAGCGGCGTTGCACCACAGGTACTTGGAGTGATCGGTGCCGTCCACGTCCTCGACGAAGTTGAAGCTCTCGGCGGTCTGGCCGTCCTTCGGATGGAACGGCAGGCGGCCCAGGAAGCGCGGCAGCGTGAGGCCCACGTAGCGCGAATCCTCGGCGTCGCGGAACGACTTCCACTTCGCGTACTCGACGGTATCGAACACCTTGCCGAGGTCGCGCGGCTTGCCGAGGTCGGCGAACGACTCCAGGCCGATCAGCTCGGGCGCGGCCGAGGCGATGAAGGGCGCGTGCGCGGCCGCGGCCACGTGCGACATCTGCTCGATGAAGTACATGTCCTCGGGCTGGCGCGAGATTTCGTAATCGCCGACCAGCGCGCCGAACGGGGCGCCGCCGAAGGTGCCGAACTCTTCCTCGTAGACCTTCTTGAACAGCGCGCTCTGGTCGAACTCGGTGGCGGCCTTGAAGTCGCGCACCAGCTCGCGCTTGGGCGCGTGCAGGGCCTTGATCTTGATGGTCGAGCCGGTATTGCTCTCCGAGACCAGGTAGTCGAGGCCACGCCAGGTGCCCTCGAGCTTCTGGAATTCCGGCGCATGCATCACCGCGCTCATCTGCGCGGAAATGAGCCGGTCGAGTTCGGCGACGCGCGCGTCGATGGTCGCCGAGAGGTTGTCCGACACGATCACCGTGCCGTCGAGCACCTGATGCACGAGTTCGCCGATCAGGTCCTTGGCGCGCGCGTGCTCCGATTGCGATTTCGCGACCTTGCTCTTCTCGACGATCTCGTCGAGCAGCGAGGTTTCGGCGCCCTCGAGCGCACCGGCCTGTTGGGCCGCAGCCGTTTGCTGATTCATCTCACACCCCGTAGCTTATTCGCCCTCTTTGTCGCCGCCGCCCGACTGCTTCGCGAGCGCCTGCAACTGCTGCGTGTTGCTGAGCACTTCGCTCAGCAGGTCCTCGAGCTTGTCGTTGCCGGCCAGCTTGTTGCGCAGGTCGGCCAGCTTCGAGCGCGCCTCGATCAGGCGGCGCAGCGGTTCGATCTGGTTGACCACCTGGTCCGGATCGAAATCGTCGAGCGAGCGGAACTTGAGGTCGACGGCGAACTTGCCGCCTTCCTCGCTGAGTTTGTTCTCGACCTGGTAGGCCGCGCGAGGCTCGATCGCCTTCATCACGTCGTCGAAGTTGTCGCGATCGATGTTGACGAACTTGCGGTCGCGCAGCTTCGGCATCTCGACCTCGGACTGACCGGCCAGGTCGCCGACCACGCCGACCACGAACGGCAGTTCCTTCACCTCGATCGCGTCGCCGCGCTCGACTTCGTAGGTCAGCTGCACACGGGGCGGCCGTACCTTTTGCAGGCGCTTCTGGATACTTTCTTTTTTCGCCATGACGGCTCCCGATAACGTGTGGTGGTTGAGGCGCGCTTAACGCAGCGCGCTGAACGGGTCGCCCCCGCCCTTGGCCGGCGCCGCCGCGGCGGGCTTGGCCGGGGCCGGTGCCGCGGGTGCGGCCGGCGCGGGTGCCGACGAATCGGCGGCAGGCGCCTGGGCCGGTGCTGCCGCGGCGCGCTTGCGGTAGATCTTGTGGCGCTTGACGGCCGGTTTCTGGGCCTGCTGCTCGGGCGGGAACAGCGCGTCCTCGCCGAGCGTGTCGCGCAGTTGCTTGGCCAGCGCCTGCGCGTCGGACTTGGCGTCGCCGGCCAGCGAGGAATCCTGGCGCAGCTCGCCCAGCGATTCGGTGGCGATGCGCAGGCCGGCCACCGCCAGCACGCTCTTGGACTGGCGGTCGCTGTTGTCGCGCTGCAGCGCTTCCTGCGCCGCCACGATCGCCTGGCCGTAATGGCCTTGCTGGAACTGGATCTGCGCGATGCGGGCCCAGGGCTCCTCGCGCGTCGGATCGGACTTGGCCAGTTGCTGGTAAAGGCCGATCGCCTTGTCCTGGTCACCCGCCTTGGCCACCGCGTCGGCGTCGTCGAGCGACTTGTTGAATGCCTCGGGCGTCGGCGGTGCCGGCGGCTGCGTCGCACAGCCGGCCACCACGCCACATGCCACCACTACTGCGGAAAATCTTGCGAACAGTCGGTCTTTCATCGTTTTATCACCGGGCGCGGAGTTTTAAATCGTTGAGATTCAGTAGTTTTGCTTTGGTACAAGTGCGCGGGTATAGTACCGATCAATTTTTCATAATTCAATGACCATGCGGCGAGAAGCGATTTAAATCGTCGGCGAAGCCCGCCGGACACGGCTTGACGCAATCCGTCCGGGCAATCGGATAGTAATGGGATTGGCAACATTTACTTAAAAACTCGTAAATGCGACAAAATTGAAGAAAATTTTTCCGAACAAATGAAAGGGAGTCGCGGGTGCTTCAACAACTGGGACACTCGCGCCATCCACACCGAAAAACCACGCGCTACGCCAGGCATTTCTGACAGGATCCGACTCTGGTCGCCCTCGATTCACGATGACTCCGTCCTTTCCCCGCTTCGCGCTGCCGCTCGTGGCCTGCGCCTTACTGGCAGGCTGCGCGGCGGCCGTGCCGCTGCTCGGTTCGGCCGGCAGCACGGCCCTGCAGATGGTCGGCCTCGGCAAGCCCGAGGTGCCCGACGCGCAGAAGCCGCCGCGCAATTTAGGCATTACCCTCTACGCGGCGCCGAACCTCAACGCGGCCAATGACAATAAGCCGCTGGCGCTGGTGGTGCGGCTCTACACGCTGAAGGACCCGACCTCGTTCCAGCAGGCGCCGTTCGACGCCTTCACCGATCCGGCCAAGGAGAAGGCCGCGCTCGGCGCCGACCTGCTCGGCGTGCGCGAGGTCACCCTGATCCCGGGGCAGCGCTACAACGCCACCGAGAAGGTCTCGCGCGAGGCGCAGGCGTTCGGCATCGTCGCGCTGTTCCGCAGCCCCGCGCTGCAGCGCTGGAAGCTGGCTTTCGACCCGGCGAAATCGGAGAAATCCGGCATAATCATCGGCCTGCACAACTGTGCGATGACCGTGACGGATGGCAGCGTGATTGCGCCGCAGCAGGGTATGCCGGCCCAGCAGCTGAATATGCTCTCATCAGTCAGCTGCGGTAATTAATGACTCGACGACGATTCAAGCTCGATTAAAGAAGTTTGACAGTTAGATGAATCAGGGCGCGATTAATCGAACCGCATCCTAATCACATTCAAGGTTTGACATGAGTTATTCGGCCAAGGTGCTGTGGGGTGAAGGCCTGTTTCTGAGGCCGCAGCACTTTCAACGCCAGGACGCGTATCACGAGGCGCGCCTGTTCGAGTCGCTGCAGGCGATCCAGCCTTACAACTGGGGCGTGCGCTCGGTGAAGCTCGACCGCGACGCGATCAGCAGCAACGTGCTGCGCCTGTCGGAGCTGTCGCTGATCTTCCCGGACGGCGCGCTCTACTCGGCGCCGCAGGCCGACGACCTGCCGCCGCCGGTGGCGCTGGACACGCTGCCCGAGGGCATCAACGATTTCACCTTCTACCTGGCCCTGCACCCGCTGCGCGAGGCCGGCTCGAACTACGTCGAGGACGCCGAGGGCGGTTTCCTGAGCCGCTTCACCAGCGACAACGCGCCGATCGCCGATCAGTTCACCGACGCGGCCGACGCCGACATCACCTTCCTGAAGACCAACGTCAAGCTGATCGCCCATAGCGAGCCGCGCGACCAGTTGCTGGCGATCCCGCTGGTGCGCGTGCGCCGCACCGCCACCTCGGGTTTCGAGTTCGACGACAGCTTCGTGCCGCCGTGCCTGGCGATCGAGGCCTCGGGGGTCCTGATGCAGCGGCTGCGCCAGCTGATCGACGCGCTGCAGGCCAAGGTCAACGCGCTGTACGGCTTCCACCGCGAGCCGACCAAGAACATCATCGAATTCCGCTCGGGCGACATCGCCTCGTTCTGGCTGCTGCACACGGCCAATGCCGCGTTCGCCTCGCTCGCCCACCTGTACCAGCATTCGGCGTTGCATCCGGAGCGGCTGTTCCAGGAGCTGCTGCGCCTGGCCGGCCAGTTGATGACCTTCTCGAAGTCCTACGCGCTGGCCGACCTGCCGGCCTACCGGCACGACGATCCGGGCCCGCCGTTCGCGCGCCTGGACACCATGCTGCGCGAGCTGCTCGAGACCGTGATCTCGACGCGCTACTTCGCGATCACGCTGGAGGAGGTGCGGCCCTCGTTCCATATCGGCCGCCTCGACTCCGGCAAGATCGACGACAAGACCGAGTTCTACCTGGCCGTGTCGGCCGACATGCCCTCCGTCGAGCTGGTCGACGCGGTGCCGGCGCGCTT
This sequence comes from Burkholderia sp. Cy-637, assembly GCF_011753175.1. Classification (NCBI taxonomy): domain Bacteria; kingdom Pseudomonadati; phylum Pseudomonadota; class Betaproteobacteria; order Burkholderiales; family Burkholderiaceae; genus Burkholderia; species Burkholderia sp. Cy-637. The sequence continues at coordinate 14,067 of NZ_VWWC01000052.1, forward strand.
CAAGGTCGGCGCGCCCGACGATGTCGACAAGCTGGTGCTGTCGGCCATGCCGGGCGTGCGCCTGTCCTACACGCCGCAGGTGCCGCCCGCGATTCCGGTGCGCCCGGGCGCCTGCTACTTCGCGCTCGATGCACGCAGCCCGCTGTATGAGCGGATGCTGCAGTCGCAATCGGCGATGATCTACGCGCCCTCGGGCATCAACGACCTCAAATTCGAACTGATCGCCGTCACATCATGAGCTACGCGCCCTCCCTGTTCGGCGGCACCACGCCGCCCCCCGCCCCGCATTCGGCCTCGTCGACCGACGCCAGCTTCCAGGCGCGCTCGCTGCTCGACCTGCTCTATGACGGCTTCTTCATGATGTTCCTGCTGAAGAACGGTCGCGAGCCCGGCGAGGCGAACGAGTTCCGCACGCGAATCCAGGAATTCCTGGCCGATTTCGAGCGCGGCGCGAAGAAGCTCAATGCCGGCGCCGACGACGTCTACGCCGCCAAGTTCGCGTTCTGCGCGGCGATCGACGAGGCGGTGCTGTCCTCGCAGTTCAAGGTGCGTGCCGAATGGGAGCGCCGCCCGCTGCAGCTGGTGCTGTTCGGCGAGCAACTGGCCGGCGAGAAGTTCTTCCAGTACCTGGAGGAATGCCGCGCGCACGGCGTGGCGCGCCTGCAGTCGCTGGAGGTGTTCCACATGTGCCTGCTGCTGGGCTTCCAGGGCAAGTACCTGCTCGAGGGACCGGAGAAGCTCGCCTACCTGACCGCGCGGATCGGCGACGAGATCGCCCAGATGAAGGGCAAGCGCGCGCCCTTCGCGCCGCATTGGGCGCTGCCCGACCAGATCGCGCACCGCCTCAAGCGCGAGGTGCCGCTGTGGGCGATCGGCGCCGTGTTCGCGCTGGTCGGCCTGCTGGCCTTCGTGGGGCTCAACGCCTATCTGCGCGATCACACGCTCAAGGCGCTGGCGCCGTATTCGCAGATCATCAAGGTCGGGCCGGAATCGGCCAACCTGACGATCTCGCTGCCCTGAGCCTCCCATCCTCGCGCGGGGCGCGCCCGGCACGGGCCGCCCCGCCGTCTTGCAGCACCGCTCCTTCCTTTCGGATTCCTTCCCGCGCGCGACGCCTCAGTCCTGCTCGACCAGCATGCTCGCCTGCACGCGCCCCGAGTGCAGGCAGACGCGGTTGCGTCCTGCCACCTTGGCGTCGTAGAGCGCCTGGTCGGCGCGCGCCGCCAGTTGTTCGAGCGTCTCGCCGGGCTGGCGGCTGGCCAGGCCGCCGCTGGTGCTGTACGAGCAGAGGCCGGTGGCGGTCACCACCTCGTGGCGGCTCACCTCGTCGCGCAGGCGCTCGGCGATGCGGAAGGCATCGGCCAGCGTGGTATGCGGCAGCAGGATCGCGAACTCCTCGCCGCCGAGACGCCCGAGCGCGTCGCCGCCGCGCAGCCGGCTGCGCATCAGGTCGGTGAATTCGCGCAGCACGTTGTCGCCGCCGGCATGGCCGTAGGTATCGTTGATGGACTTGAAGTGGTCGAGGTCGACCAGCAGCAGCGAGAGCGGCTTGCCGTTGAGCTCGGCATCCTCGACGCGCGCCCGCGCGACGAACTCGAAGCGCTGCCGCGACAGCGCGCCGGTCAGGAAATCATGGTCGATCACCTGGCGCGCCTCGCGCTGCAGCGAATCGTGCACCAGCAGGATCGCGCACATCGACATCACCGGCATGATCGCCGCGCCCACGCCCAGCAGCAGCACGTTGGCGGTGGCCGCGAACTGGCTCGCCTGCATGGCCTCGGGCAGCAGCACGAAACCGGCGCCGCGCGCGAGCTGGCTCAGCGCGAAGACGATCGCGAGCGAGGCGGCGGCCAGGTAGGGATAGCGCGACTGACCGGTTCGTCGTCGCAGCAGCACCACGGCGGCGATCGCGATGCACACGGCGGCGCTGAACAACGCCGTGATCGCCACGCGCATCGGCAGGCTGTCGACCGCGTAACGCCAGTAGGTCAGTGCCGGCAGCGTCAGCGCGGTGAGCAGCGCGAGCCAGGGCCAATGCGGGGGAATCTTCAGGAAGCGCGCGTAGCCGGCGTAGAGCGTCACGCCCGAGAGCAGCAGCAGGCCATTGGCGATCACGATCGACAGCAGGTCCGGCACCAGGCCGCGCGCGAGGATCAGCGCCAGCGACACCGACAGCAGCAGGTTCGCGGCAAACCATTCGCGCACGCCCGCCGCCTGGGTACGAGCCAGAGAGCCGAGCAGCACGAGCGTCAGGAGCCCGAACAGTGCGGTAGTAGCCAGAGCAACGGTGACGGCGGACATGGCAGGTGCGGAAACTCGGCACGGCGTCGGACTGCACGTCGTACTCGGACGGATCGACAGGCGAAGTCCGGAATTTAACAGTTTCGGACCAAGCGAAATGTGAAATAGGATGGCATGAGGCCATGCGCCAATCGTATCGACATGAGGATCGGCTGGTGCGCGCGATTCGATTCGGCTTACGAAAGTGAATCGATGCGGTGCTGGAAACGTTTAATCGGGGAATTTCGCGCTCGCGCAATGGCGGGCGGATCGACGGGGCGAGCGAGAAAATCGCCGGCTTTCGGCAGGCTTCGCGAAGCCCGGCAACGGGAATGCCGGCTCGGCGATTTTTCGGACAGGTGATCGATGCGGCCCATCGCGCGCCGCATCGTATCCATGCAAAGGACGTTTATTCCTGCAGCGGGGGCACCGCTTCGCCGTCACGAAACTCCGGCCGCGCGGCCTGGATATCGCGCGTGTTCTTCTGCACCGCGATCGCGCCGAACAGGGCGAGCAGGAAAGCCATGCCGTAGAAGCCCTTCTCGCTGGGCGCGAGCGTGGCATTGAACAAACCGATCCCGAGCAGGGCCACCGCCATCAGCGTCGCGATCCAGCACAGGCCGTAGTAGATGCCGGTCACGCGCAGCCCCTCCACGCGGTCGCGCACGCTCTTCTGCAGCGAGACCGCCGCGAACAGGCCCAGCACCAGCACGGTGAAGTAGTAGCCCTTCTCGTTGAGCTGCATGCCGGCGTTCCAGAGGCCGAGCAGGTAGGCGACGACGCCGGCCAGCAGCGCGGCCCACGAGGCGGCGATGAAGGCGAACGAGGGTTGCTGCGTGGTGGCTTGGTTCATGGTGAGTGTCCTCGGATTGTTATTCGGATGTGCCTTCGACACCTCGTTTCGCGGCGGATGCGATGGCGAGGTCATATGGTAATGAAACCGCGTAGGAAGGCAAAGGATTTGAAGGGGCGTGGGTGGATGATTGGGGGTTTATGGCCTGGGTGTCGATGTCGCGCCCGGTCTCGTCTTGCGAATTCATTTTTAATCAATCGGCCTGGATCCGCGCCCATTCAATTCATCATTATCGAAACCTCCACGGCAAGTTACCCGCCTTCGGAATCCATGTATTACATAGGCTTTGGAGAATTTTCACATCAATTTTTCGATCACGATTTCTGAATTTCAAGAATTCGTCGATGGATGGATTTGTTATTTCTTCATCGGATCCATTCGCGAAATTATCGATAAGCTTGGCCCACATTCGCTTGCCTGTTCTCGCGGCAATCTTCATTTTTCGATCCGGCCACGCAAGCCATGGTGTCGCACCAAACAGAGCCAGCTTGCCGTGTATGCGATTTCCGATGGAAGATAGCGCGGACCTGAAAGCGCTGGCAGCCGCAACGCCCAGCCACTATCGCTGAGAGCAAAGGATACCGACCACCCATGCCCGTCGAATGCGCGTTCGTCCTGAACAAGCATCGCAACGACGGGAAAATCGACGACGTCACTGTCATCAACGGCATCCGGCAGGCACGTTTCCGGCTGCATCCGGTTGGCCGCTTCCGCGAAAGCGACGGCTGCATCACCCTGCCAAGCCTGGCGCAATTCACCAGGTTGCGCGCCTTTCTCAAGGCGCAACCGACATTCGACGTGCCTGGGACGAAGCTGAAGGCGTATGGCCGGGTCACGGTCCGATGAAAATCGTTGCCCGAATCGTGCTCGCGCTGCTGCTGACGCTGCCCATTTATGCAGGCGTCACGGCGATACCCTGGTTGTCACACTGGTTCAATGATGGCGCCGGCTGGGATGTGGTCGCACCGATCTTACGCGCGCTCGGCTCGGAAGGTGGGAAGCAAAACGATGACTTTCTTCTTGGCGCCCTGCTCGCAATCAGCTTTGTGCTGGCGTTGATCGCGTTTGCACTATTCGGCCGGATCGTGCGTCGGTCGCACCGCCGCGATGCGTGAGCTGTAGCGAAGGGATTGAAGCGGATCAGACGAGGAGCGTTCCAGAAACGACAAAGGGTTACGCGAACATCACGTAACCCTTTGATTTATTTGGTGCCGGCTGCAGGACTCGAACCCGCCACCTGATGATTACAAATCAACTGCTCTACCAGATGAGCTAAGCCGGCGTAGCCGTAGATTCTACCTCATTTCACGATCTTGAGGCGGGGTCGGTTGCTCTTTCCCGAGGCACCGCCATCGTCGTCGGGCGACGAGGCCGGCACATCCGCGCCTTCCGACGGCTCGGCCGCCTCCCGCGCCGCTTCGTCGGCCGATGCCGGCGCAGCTTCGGCGACATCGTCCTCGATGGCCGACTCGCCCGGCTCATCGGCGGTGGCGTCGACCTGGAAGGCCATGCCCTGCCCGTTCTCGCGCGCGTAGATCGCCAGCACGTTGGCGACCGGCACCTCGAGCTTGTGCGCCTTGCCCGAGAAACGCGCCGTGAACTCGATCCATTCGTTGCCCATCTGCAGCGCGCTGGTCGCCTCGAAGCTGATGTTCAACACGATCTCGCCGTCGCGCACATACTGCCGCGGCACGCGCGTCGAATTGTCGACGCGCACCGCGATGTGCGGCGTATAACCGTTGTCCGTGCACCATTCGTACAGCGCGCGCAGCAGATACGGTTTGGTGGAAGTCTCTTGCATCACAGTCCTCGTACGGGCACGAACGCGGCGGCTCGCCGCCGCGCGCGTACCGATGGCCGCAGGGCCGTTAACGACGCATCACCTTTTCCGAAGGCGTCAGCGCCTCGATATACGCCGGGCGGCTGAAGATACGCTCGGCGTACTTCATCAGCGGTGCCGCGTTCTTCGACAACTCGATGCCGTAGTGATCCAGGCGCCACAGCAGCGGCGCGATCGCGACGTCGAGCATCGAGAACTCCTCGCCGAGCATGTACTTGTTCTTGACGAAGATCGGCGCGAGCTGGGTCAGGCGATCGCGGATCGCCAGGCGTGCCTTCTCGTGGTTCTTCTCGGCGGCCTTGCCCTTCTCGTTCTCGAGCGTGCTGACGTGGACGAACAGCTCCTTCTCGAAGTTCAGCAGGAACAGGCGCGCGCGCGCACGCTGCACCGGGTCGGCCGGCATCAGCTGCGGATGCGGGAAGCGCTCGTCGATGTACTCGTTGATGATGTTCGACTCGTACAGGATCAGATCACGTTCGACGAGGATCGGCACCTGACCATAGGGATTCATCACGGCGATGTCTTCGGGCTTGTTGAACAAGTCCACATCGCGAATCTCGAAGTCCATGCCCTTTTCGAACAGCACCAGCCGGCAGCGCTGGGAGAAAGGACACGTCGTGCCGGAATACAGAACCATCATAATTTGCGTTTCCTCAAAAAAGCCGAGGGCCGACGCGCGGACAAACCTGCCAGCAGGTCTCTCCTTGCGCCGGCCCCACGCCGGTCTTGGCGTGTTTACTTGATATCTTTCCAATACGCGGCATTCAGCCGCCACGCGAAAAAGCTCAGGATGCCGAGGAACATCAGCACCCAGACGCCGACGCGCTTGCGGGTCTGCTGCTCGGGCTCGGCCATCCAGCCCAGGTACGCGACGAGGTCGGCCACGGCCGCATCATAATCCACCGACGATAGCGTACCGGGCGTGACAGTCTGGAATCCGACGAGCTTGTGTACCTTCTCGCCCGTTTCCAGATCCTCGACATCCTCGTATTTCGCGGTGCGCTGCCCCTGCAGTTGCCAGAGCACATGCGGCATGCTGACGTTCTCGAACACCGCGTTGTTCCAGCCGGTCGGCCGCGTGTCGTCGCGGTAGAAGCTGCGCAGGTACGTGTAGAGCCAGTCGCGCCCGCGAGCCCGCGCCTCGACCGAGAGATCGGGCGGCGTCACGCCGAACCAGCTCTTCGCGTCGTCCGGCCGCATCGCGACGCTCATCGTATTGCCGACCTTGTCCGTCGCGAACAGGAGATTCGCCTCGATCTCCTTCTGGGAAATCCCCAGATCCGTCAGACGGTTGTAGCGCATCAGGTTGGCGCTATGGCAATTCAGGCAATAGTTTACAAACAATTGCGCGCCATGCTGCAGGGCAACGAGATTTTCCGCGTTATCGGGCGCCCGGTCGAGCGGAAAATTAGCTTCGTCGGCACGCGCCGGGCCCGTCGCCAACGCCAGCGATGCGGCCCCGATCAGCAGGAACGTCTTCAGCAGCGTCCTCATCATCGTGTTCTCCTCGCTCGCATTAATGGGGCCGGAAATTGACGCGCTCGGGCGGACGCTTGAACGTGCCCAATCGGGTCCAGAACGGCATGCCCAGGAAGAACGCGAAGTAGATCAGCGCGCAGAACTGCGCGATCAGCGTCTTGGCCGGCGACGGCGACTGCGTGCCGAGGAAGGCGAGCGTGAAGAAGGCGAGGACGAAAATCCCGAGGAACACCTTGTGGAAGGTCGGCCGGTAACGGATCGACTTGACCGGGCTGCGGTCCAGCCAGGGCAGGAAGAACAGCGAGACGACCGCCGAGCCCATCACCACCACGCCCCAGAACTTCGATTCGGTCAGCGCCATGAAGACCACCAGCGCGGCGGCCAGCACCGGCAGCCCGATCCGCCATTTGCCGCGCGCGCGCAGCAGCGCGACGATGCCGAGCAGCACGATCACCACCATCAGCACGATCTTGAACGGGTCGGTGGTGGCGCGCAGCATCGCGTAGAAGGCCGTGAAGTACCAGACCGGCGCGATCTCGGGCGGCGTCTGCAGCGGGTTGGCCGGAATGAAGTTGTTGGCCTCCAGGAAGTAGCCGCCCATTTCCGGCGCGAAGAACACGATCAGCGCGAAGATCATCAGGAACACGCAGACGCCGAGGAAATCGTGCACCGAGTAATAGGGGTGGAACGGGATGCCGTCGAGCGGGATGCCGTTCTCGTCCTTCTTCTCCTTGATCTCGATGCCGTCCGGGTTGTTCGAGCCCACCTCGTGCAGCGCCACCAGGTGCGCCACCACCAACCCCACCAGCACCAGCGGGATCGCGATCACGTGGAAGGCGAAGAAGCGGTTCAGCGTCACGTCGGACACCACGTAGTCGCCGCGGATCCAGAGCGAGAGGTCGGGGCCGACGAAGGGGATCGCCGAGAACAGGTTCACGATCACCTGCGCGCCCCAGAACGACATCTGGCCCCAGGGCAGCAGGTAGCCGAAGAAGGCCTCGGCCATCAGGCACAGGAAGATCGCGCAGCCGAAGATCCACACCAGTTCGCGCGGCTTGCGATACGAGCCGTAGAGCAAGCCGCGGAACATGTGCAGGTAGACCACCACGAAGAACATCGAGGCGCCGGTGGAATGCATGTAGCGGATCAGCCAGCCCCAGGGCACCTCGCGCATGATGTACTCGACCGACGCGAAGGCCAGCGTCGAGTCGGGCTTGTAGTTCATGGTGAGGAAGATGCCGGTGACGATCTGGTTGACCAGCACCAGCAGCGCCAGCGAGCCGAAGAAGTACCAGAAGTTGAAGTTCTTCGGCGCGTAGTACTCGGTCACGTGCTTCTTGATCGAGGCCGTGAGCGGGAAGCGCTCGTCGATCCAGCCGATGAAGCCCGTCGTGGAGACATTCTTGTTATCGGTCGCCATCACGCTTCTCCTTTCTCGTCCTTGCCGATCACCACCGTGGTGGCCGAGGTGAACATGTAAGGCGGAATATCGAGATTCTGTGGCGCCGGCTTGTTCTTGAAGACGCGACCGGCAAGGTCGTAGGTCGACCCGTGGCAGGGACAGAGGAAACCGCCCGGCCAGTCGTCGGGCAGGTTCGGCTGCGGGCCGGGCGTGAAGCGCGAGGTGGGCGTGCAGCCCAGGTGCGTGCACACGGCCAGCACGACGAGGATGTTCTTGTGGTCGGTGCGCGAGCGGTACTCGTTGTCGCAGTACGCCGGCAAGGGCATCGAATACGGGTTCCTGGTCTTGGGATCGGCCAGTTCCGGGTCGGCCTTCTTCACGTCGGCGAGCATCGCGTCGGTGCGGTTCAGGATCCAGACCGGCTTGCCGCGCCAGGCCACGGTGACGAGCTCGCCGGGCTTGAGCTCGCTGATGTCGACCTGCACCGGCGCGCCGGCCGCCTTCGCCTTGGTCGACGGCGCGAGCGACGCCGCGAACGGTATGACCGTGGCGACACCACCGACACCGCTTGCTACGGATGTCGCAATCAGCCAGGTACGGCGGCCGCTGTCGACGCGTTTCTCTTCTTTATCTCGCATCTCACGCCCCACTTCTGAGTTGGATTCACCGTCACGACTTCGCATACCGCCGCTAGTGTGCGCGAACGGGGGTCCGATTTTCAAGGCCTGAATCTCGAAATCGACCAGAAGTCATTGATCGACAAGGGTTTTCCCCCATCGCCGATCGATGTTTCCAACTCAGTTGTTAAGCAAACGCTTCATACTGTTTCGTGGGTGCGCCGCCGCATTTCCGCCGCTTTCAGACCGGGTTGGGGATGTCGATGAAGGTGTGCTCCAGGCCGAAATGCTCTGACAAATGGTGGCCCAGCGCCTGGATGCCGTAGCGCTCGGTGGCATGGTGCCCCGCCGCAACGAAGGCCACCCCGCTCTCGGCCGCTGCATGCGTGACGAATTCGGAGGCTTCGCCGGTCAGGAACACGTCGGCGCCGGCCTCGATGGCGGCGTCGAAATAGCTCTGCGCGCCGCCCGTGCACCAGGCCACGCGACGCAGTAGCTGGTCCGCGTCGCCGAGCACCAGCGGCGTGCGCCCCAGCGTGTTCTCCACCTTGGCCGTGAAGTGCTCGAGCGAGACCGCCATCGGCAGGGTCGCCATCCAGCCCAGGCCGTGCTCGCCGAAATAGCTGTCGGCCATCAGGCCGAGCCGAGCGCCGAGCTGCGCGTTGTTGCCGAAATCGGGATGGGCATCGAGCGGCAGGTGGAAGGCGAACAGGTTCAGCTCCTTGGCCAGCAGCAGCTTCAGGCGCTGGTACTTGCGGCCCGTCACCTGCGGCGCCTCGTTGCGCCAGAAATAGCCGTGGTGGACCAGCACCGCGTCGGCCCCCCATTCGACCGCGCGCTCGAGAAAGGCCAGCGAGGCGGTCACGCCGGTGGCGATGCGCTCGATGCGGCGGCGGCCCTCGACCTGCAGCCCGTTCGGGCAGTAGTCCTTGAAGCGCGCAATCTCGAGGGTATTGTTCAAGTACAATTCGAGTTCGATCCGGTCCATATATTCCCCTAATATCTTCAAATGCTTAGACGCTTCTGGCTGTTCTTCGCACAGGCTGTGACGGTACTGCTCGCGCTGATGTTCATCGTCGCGACCCTCAAGCCGCAGTGGCTACAGCGACAGGGGCAACTCGGCAAGCAGCTGGCGGCGCCGATCGTCGCGCTGCGCGAGGTGGCGCCCGGCGTTGGCGGCGCGCCCGCGCAGGCCTCGTATGCGGATGCCGCGCAGAAGGCCATGCCGGCCGTGGTCAACGTGTTCTCGAGCAAGGACGGCTCGCTGCCGCCCGATCCGCGCGCCAAGGACCCGCTGTTCCGCTACTTCTTCGGTGACCGCAATCCGCGCCGGCAGCAGGAGGAGCCCGCCTCGAATCTCGGTTCGGGCGTCATCGTGAGCCCGGAAGGTTACATTCTAACGAACCAGCACGTGGTGGACGGCGCCGACCAGATCGAGGTCGCGCTGGCCGACGGCCGCACCTCGACGGCCAAGGTGATCGGCAACGATCCCGAAACCGACCTGGCCGTACTCAAGATCAACATGACCAACCTGCCGACCATCACCCTGGGCCGTTCGGACCAGGCGCGCGTCGGCGACGTGGTGCTGGCGATCGGCAACCCGTTCGGGGTCGGCCAGACCGTCACGATGGGCATCATCAGCGCGCTCGGCCGCAACCACCTCGGCATCAACACCTTCGAGAACTTCATCCAGACCGACGCGCCGATCAATCCCGGCAACTCGGGCGGCGCCCTGGTCGACGTGAGCGGCAACCTGCTCGGCATCAACACGGCGATCTACTCGCGCTCGGGCGGCTCGCTCGGGATCGGCTTCGCGATCCCCGTGTCGACCGCGCGCACCGTGCTGGAGAGCATCATCACCACCGGCGCCGTCACACGCGGCTGGATCGGCGTCGAGCCGCAGGACCTCACGCCCGAGATCGCCGACTCCTTCGGGCTGCAGCAGAAGAGCGGCGCGATCGTTGCCGGTGTGCTGCAGGGCGGCCCGGCGGACAAGGCCGGCATCAAGCCCGGCGATATCCTGACCACGGTCAACAACGAGCCGATCACCGACACCACGCGCCTGCTCAACGTGGTCGCGCAGATCAAGCCGGGCACGCCGACCCAGGTCGAGGTGGTGCGCAAGACGCGCACGTTCACGGTGACGGTGGTGATCGGCAAGCGCCCGCCGCCGCCCAAGCAGGCGCTCGACGACCAGAACAACGACGACGCGGAGTAAGCGGGGCGCCCGGCACCCGCGGTCGCCAAGGCGGACCCGGCAATGGGCGAGCGAGCCGGCAGCCTCCTCGTCGGAGCGGCCCGCACCAAGCAAAAAGGACAGCCTTCGGCTGTCCTTTTTTCATTGCCCTGAACGGGCCGCGGCGAAAACCTCGCCAGCTCAGCCCGCTGCCTGCGATTCCTCGTCGGCGGCCGGCTTGTTGCCGACGAAGATCCGCGCCGCCAGCAGGCCGATCTCGTAGAGCACCACCAGCGGCAGGGCCAGCATCAACTGCGAGAACACGTCGGGGGGCGTGACCACGGCCGACACCACGAAGGCGCCGACGATCACGTAGGGCCGGATCTCCTTGAGCTTCTTGAGCGGCAGCACGCCCATGCGCACCAGCACCACCACCACCACCGGCACCTCGAAGGTGACCCCGAAGGCGAGGAACATCCCCAGCACGAAGCTCACGTAGTTGTTGATGTCGGTGGACATCTCGGCGCCGAGCGGGGCGTTGTAGTGCGCCATCACGCGAAAGATGGTCGGGAACACCAGGAAGTAGGCGAAGGCCATGCCGCACAGGAACAGGAAGTAGCTGCTGCTCACCAGCGGCATCACCAGCCGCTTCTCGTGCTGGTAGAGGCCCGGGGCCACGAAGGCCCAGATCTGGTAGAGCACGACGGGCAGCGCGATCACCAGCGCTACCAGCATCGTGACCTTCATCGGCACGAAGAACGACCCGGTCACGTCGGTGACGATCATCTTGCCGTCCTTGGGCAGGTTCTGCATCAGCGGCCGCGCCAGCAGCCGGAAGATGTCGGGCGCCCAGTACACCAGCCCGACGAACACCACGAGCACGGCCGCGCCGGCCCGCACCAGGCGGGTACGCAGTTCGACGAGATGGGAGATGAAGGTTTCTTCCCGGGCTTCTTCCGGGTTGTGCTGGGGGTCGCTCACACCGGCCCTCGATGGATGTGATGGGCGCGCGCGATCATCGTGCGCGGTCAGAAGAAACGCGTGGGCCGGCGCAGGCTGGCCGGCTGGTGGCGCGCCACGCGCGCGGCCCCCGACTGCACGTGCGTGCGGCGCGTGGTGGCGCGCTTGTACCAGGTGGGCGTGGCGCTCTGCTTGATGCGCCAGTTGCGGCGCTTGGGCGTGAAGGTGGCGCTGATCGGGCTGCCCTGCCAGGCGTGGGTGGAGCTGTCGTAGGGATCGTAGGACGAGCCCGCCCCGACCGACACGGGCCCCGCCGAGGCGCCCGACTCACCCGAGACGGCCGAACTCCAGGCATCGTTGAGCTCGGTTTCGTGCTGGCGCAGATTGTCGTGGATGGTGGTCTCGACATTGCGCGCCGCGCTCTCGAAGTCGGTCTTCATGGTGCGCAGCGCGTCGAGTTCGATCTCGCGCGACACCTCCGCCTTCACGTCGTTGATATAGCGCTGGGCGCGCCCGAACAGCGCGCCGGCGGTGCGGGCCACGCGCGGCAGGCGCTCGGGACCGAGCACCACCAGCGCGACGACGCCGATCAGCGCCATCTTGGAAAGACCGAGATCGAGCATCGCGGCGTCCTGTCAGCGCGAGGCGATCACGCCTTGTTCGAATCGGAGGAACGCGTCGCTTCCTTCGCGTCGATGTTCACCGTGCCCGTGCGCGGCAGTTGCTGCTGCGCGTCGGCCGGCGTTTCGTCTTCCTGCTTCATGCCGTCCTTGAAACCCTTGACCGCACCGCCGAGGTCGCTGCCGAGATTGCGCAGCTTCTTGGTGCCGAACACCATCACGACGATCACCAAAACGATCAGCCAGTGCCAAATACTCAATCCGCCCATGATGCCACTCTCCTCAACCTCGCCGCCGCGGCGGCGCTAACTGCCGGCGGCGCCGGCATCCGTTACGTTTCCCTTGCGCGGCACGGCGGCATGTGACGCATGCCGCCCGCCCCGTTCAACCCATCCGCTTCCACGGGCGCGGCCCGGCAAGCAGGTGCGCATGCAGGTGGTAGACCTCCTGCCCGCCGCCCGGGCCCGTGTTCAGCACGGTCCGGAAACCCGTTTCGCCACCCGTGTAGGCGCAACCGAGCTGTTCGGCCAGGCGCGCGACGAGGACCAGCATTCTACCAAGCAGCGGCGCGTCTTCCGCGCCCGCCGAGGACAGCGTCGGCAGGTGCCGGCGCGGGATCACCAGCACGTGCGTCTCGGCCGCCGGGTTGATGTCGCGGAACGCGACGAACTCCTCGTCCTCGTGCACCTTGCTGCTCGGGATCTCGCCCGAGGCGATCCTGCAGAACAGGCAGTTCGGATCGTGACTCATCTTGCTCCCGGCGCGCCGCCCGCCCTCAGAACCATGCCTGCGGATCGAGCGGCTTGTTGTCGTTCAGGTACAGCCAGCCCTTGATGATACGGTACAGCGTCCAGACCCAGACCACGCCCAGGATGAAAAATCCGACCACCACGAAGATCAGCGCGAAGCCGATCAGGTAGAGGATCAACGCGCGCCAGAAGGTGCGGATCTGCCACTCGAAATGCGCCTGGTAGCGAGTACCGACCACGTCCGGGCGCTTCACGTAGTTGATGATGATCGCGATCAGCCCGGTGATGCCGCCCGTCAGCCAGTGGATCGCGTACAAACCGTACAACACGTGGGTGAGCGTGCGCAGCGACTGCTCGCGTTCGCTCGACAGGCCGCCGCCCGGATAATTGGCCGGAACCGCTGCGCCACCGGGCTGGATCGAAGGTTCGTCCATGATGCTACCTCCGTTTGATGACATGACCGACACAGGGCGCGAGCGCGCTCAACCCTCGCCTTCCTCGCGCTCGCGGCGCTTGCGCAGCGCCTTCTCCTCGAGGCCCGACAGGCCCTCGCGGCGTTCGAGCTCGGCCAGCACGTCGGCCGGGCTCAGATCGTAATGCGACAGCATCACCAGGCAATGGAACCAGAGATCGGCCACTTCGCCGACCAGCGCCGTGGGCGCGCCGCCCTGGCGCACGTCCTTGGCGGCCAGCACCACCTCGGTGGCTTCCTCGCCGATCTTCTTGAGCACCGCGTCGTCGCCCTTGTGGAACAGGCGCGACACGTAGGACTGCTCGGGATCGCCGCCCTTGCGGCTGTCGATCACGGCCGCCAGGCGCAGCAGGGTGTCGTGGGTGGTCTGCGTCATTTGTAGATGTGCTCGGGATCTTTCAGCACCGGCTCGACCGCGACCCAGTCGCCGCCTTCCACGGTGCCCTCGAATTTCTGGAAAAAGCAGGAATGCCGGCCGGTATGGCAGGCGATGCCCGATACCTGCTCGATCTTGAGCAGCACGACGTCCTCGTCGCAATCGAGCCGGACCTCGTGCACATGCTGCACATGCCCCGATTCCTCGCCCTTGAACCACAGGCGCCGACGCGAACGCGAATAATAAACGGCCCGGCCGGTTTCGACAGTCTTGCTCAGGGCCTCGCGATTCATCCAGGCGAACATCAGCACGTCGTTGCTGCCGAGCTCCTGCGCGATCACCGGCACCAGGCCGTCATCGTCCCAGCGGACCTTGTCGAGCCAGACCGGCTGCGGCGCCGCCTGGGTGCTTTGCGTGGTCATCAGAGCCTCACCGGAATGCCGCGACCGGCCATGAAGCGCTTCGCCTCGCCGACCGTGTGTTCGCCGTAGTGGAAGATGCTGGCGGCCAGCACCGCGTCGGCGCGGCCGTCGACGATGCCGTCGGCCAGGTGCTGCAGCGAGCCGACGCCGCCCGAGGCGATCACCGGCACCGGCACCGCGTCGGACACGCCGCGCGTGAGCGCCAGGTCGAAGCCGGACTTGGTGCCGTCGCGATCCATGCTGGTCAGCAGGATCTCGCCCGCGCCGAGCTCGGCCATCTTGCGGGCCCACTCGATCGCGTCGAGCCCGGTGCCCTTGCGCCCGCCGTGGGTGAAGACTTCCCAGCGCGGCGCCTCGCCCTCGCCCGACACGCGCTTGGCGTCGATCGCCACCACGATGCACTGCGAGCCGTACTTGCCGGCCGCGTCGGCCACCAGTTGCGGATTGGCGACCGCCGAGGAGTTCATGCTGACCTTGTCGGCGCCGGCGTTGAGCAGGCGCCGCACGTCCTCGACGGCGCGCACGCCGCCGCCCACCGTCAGCGGGATGAAGACCTGCGAGGCGACCGCCTCGATGATCGGCAGGATCAGGTCGCGCTGGTCGGAGGTGGCGGTGATGTCGAGGAAGGTGAGTTCGTCGGCGCCCTGGTCGTCGTAGCGCCGCGCGATTTCGACGGGGTCGCCCGCGTCGCGCAGTTCGACGAAATTGACGCCCTTCACGACGCGCCCGGCGGTCACGTCGAGACAGGGGATGATGCGTTTAGCTAGAGCCATGATCTTGCACAAGTGCCGCAGGTAAGGCCGCCCGCGTCGGCGGGCGGCTCGGGCGAAGACGCGGGCGGTGATCCGCCGCGAGCGGATCAGGCGTCGTCGAGTTCGCCGTTCAGTTCGTCGGCGCGCCGTTGCGCGACCGAAAAGTCGAGATCGCCGGAGTAGATCGCGCGGCCGCAGATCACGCCCTCGACCCCCTCGCCTTCCACCTCGCAGAGCTGCTCGATGTCGTTGAGGTTCGACAGGCCGCCGCTGGCGATCACCGGAATGCCGACCGCCTGCGCGAGCTTGACGGTCGCCTCGATGTTGATGCCCTGGAGCATGCCGTCGCGGCCGATGTCGGTATAGACGATCGATTCGACGCCGTAGTCCTCGAACTTGCGGGCCAGGTCGATCACCTCGTGGCCGGTCAGCTTGCTCCAGCCGTCGGTGGCGACCTTGCCGTCCTTCGCGTCGAGGCCGACGATGATGCTGCCGGCGAAGGCGGTGCAGGCATCCTGCAGGAAGCCCGGGTCCTTCACGGCGGCGGTGCCGATGATCACGTAGGACAGGCCCGCGTCGAGGTACTTCTCGATGGTCTCCAGGCTGCGGATGCCGCCGCCCAGTTGCACCGGGATCTCGTCGCCGACCTCGGCGAGGATCGCCTCGATCGCCTCGAGGTTCTTCGGCTTGCCCGCGAACGCGCCGTTCAGGTCGACCAGATGGAGGCGCCGCGCGCCGAGATCGACCCATTTGCGGGCCATCGCCGCCGGGTCCTCGGAGAAAATCGTCGCCTGGTCCATATCGCCCTGTTTGAGGCGCACACATTGACCGTCTTTAAGATCGATGGCCGGAATCAGCAGCATAGCTATCGGAAGTCGTCTGGAAAAAGGAGGGGGGACGCGCCATTGCCGGCCGAACCGGCACCGCGCCGTTTGCTAGTTTAGTACAAGTCTTTCAGGGTTTTGACGCGCGAGCCCCGCAGCACGGGCATTCTGGGCCCATCCGGCGTGGCGGCCGCGCGACGCTCAGGGCTGCCAGTGCACGAAATTGCGGTACAGCCGCAGCCCGACCTCGGCGCTTTTCTCCGGGTGAAATTGGGTCGCGAAGATATTGTCGCGCGCCACCGCCGACACGAAGGGCTCGCCGTAAGGGGTTTCGCCGGCCGCGTGGGCACGATCGGCGGGCTCCACGTAGTAGCTGTGCACGAAGTAGAAGAAGGCCTCGTCGGGCACGCCGTCCCACAACGGGTGGGCCAGGGTCTGGCGCACGCGGTTCCAGCCCATCTGGGGCACCTTGTAGCGCGAGCCGTCGTCCTGCAGCCGGCCTTCCAGGTCGAAGCGCAGCACCTTGCCCGGCAGCAGGCTCAGGCCCGGCGTGTCGCCCTCGGCGCTCCAGTCGAACAGCATCTGCTCGCCCACGCACACGCCCAGCAGCGGCTTGCTGCGCGAGGCCTCGATCACCGCCTCCTGCAGCCCCGATTCGCCCAGGCAGCGCATGCAGTCGGGCATCGCGCCCTGGCCCGGCAGCACCACGCGGTCGGCCGCGCGGATCTGCTCGGGGCGATCGACGATCGCCACCTCGGCTTCCGGCCCCGCCTTCCTCAGCGCCTGGGCCACCGAACGCAGGTTGCCCATTCCATAATCCACAATCGCAATCGAAGTTTTCATTTCAGTGCAGGCAGTAACGCCTTCAGTCCGTCGACGATGAACTCCACCGCCAGCGCCGACAACATCAATCCCATCAGCCGCGTCGCAATATTAATGCCGGTGCGGCCGATCCAGTGCGCGATCGGCTCGGCCAGCCGCATCGCGACGAAACAGAGGCCCGCGATCACCGCGCCGATCGCGATCAGGCCCAGCCGGTCGTACCAGTGCGCGGCATTGGCCGAGTAGACGATCACCGTGCTGATCGAGCCGGGGCCGGTCAGGAGCGGGATCGCGAGCGGCACCACCGCCACGCTGTTCTTCGACTCGGCCTCGTCGCGCTCCTCGGGGGTGGAGCGCGCGTTGCCCATCTGCGCGTTCAGCATGTTGATCGCCATCAGCAGCATGATGATGCCGCCGCCCACCTCCAGCGAGCCCACCGAGATCCCGAAGAAGCGGATGATCTGCTGGCCCAGCAGGGTCGTCACGACGATCACGAAGAACACCGAGACCGCCGCGATGCGCACCGTGCGGCGCCGCTCCTCGTCGCCCTGCGAGGCCGTCAGGCTCAGGAAGAACGGCACCGCGCCGAGCGGGTTGATCAGCGCGAGCAGCGAGATGAACGATTTGAGCAGGTCCATGGACGGGCCGCATGGCGAACGGGCGAATCGAAAGCCCGGCGAGGCCGTCTGGCGGCTCGCCGGGCGCGCATTCGATCAGAGGCTGCCCTTGGTCGACGGGATCTGGCCGGCGGCGCGCTCGTCGAGCTCGACCGCCATGCGCAGCGCGCGGCCGAAGGCCTTGAACACGGTCTCGAGCTGATGATGCGCGTTGATGCCGCGCAGATTGTCGATGTGCAGCGTGACGCCGGCATGGTTCACGAAGCCGCGGAAGAACTCGATCGACAGGTCCACGTCGAAGGTGCCGATCCGCGCGCGCGTGAACGGCACGTGGAATTCCAGGCCGGGACGACCCGAGAAGTCGATCACCACGCGCGACAGCGCCTCGTCGAGCGGCACGTAGGAATGGCCGTAGCGGCGGATCCCCTTGCGCTCGCCGATCGCCTTCGCGACCGCCTGGCCGAGCGTGATGCCGACATCCTCCACCGTGTGGTGGTCGTCGATATGGGTATCGCCATGCGCTTCGATGTCGAGATCGATGAGACCATGGCGCGCGATCTGGTCGAGCATATGGTCGAGGAACGGCACGCCGGTGGCCAGCTTCTGCTGGCCCGTGCCGTCGAGATTGATCTTCACACGGATCTGCGTTTCGCTGGTATTGCGAACGACTTCCGCCACACGCATGGTGATTCCTTGAAATGGCTGAGGTAAAGGGGGCGAGATGGTGCCGGCGCCAACCGAACGATGCCGGGCGCGCCGGCCCGGTTCAGTGCAGCACCCGCCGCAGCGCGGCGAGCAGCAGGTCGTTCTCGTCAGGAGAACCGACGGTCAAACGCACGCAATTCGCGAGCAATGGGTGCATTTTACTCACGTTTTTGATCAATACCCGCTCGGTCAATAACGACTCGAACAGCGCGCCGGCGTCGGGCACGCGCACCAGCAGGAAATTGCCGGCGCTCGGGAACACCGCGGCGCCCGGCAGCGCGGCCAGCGCCTGCGCCAGCCGCCCGCGCTCGGCGCGCAGCTCGGCGGCCTGCGCGTCGAGCACGTCGAGGTGGTCGAGCAGGTAGTCGACCGCCGCCTGGGTCAGTACGTTGACGTTGTAGGGCGGGCGCACCTTGTCGAATTCGGCCAGCCAGGCCGGCGCGCCGGCCAGGTAGCCGAGCCGCACGCCGGCCAGGCCCATCTTCGAGACCGTGCGCATCACCACCACGTTGTCGAATTCGGGCACGCGCGCGAGCCAGCTGCGCTCGGCGAAGGGCTGGTAGGCCTCGTCGATCACCACCAGGCTGGTGCCGGCCGCCGCGATGATGCGGGCGACGTCCTCGTCGCCATAGAGCGTGCCGGTGGGATTGTTCGGGTAGGCCAGGTGGATCAGCGCCGGACGGTGCTCGGCGATCGCCGCGAGCATCGCCTCGATATCGAGGGACATATCCTCGCGCAGCGGCACGCCGACGAAGTCGAGCCCGGCGAAGCGCGCGTACTGCTCGACCATCACGAAACCCGGCACCGGCATCAGCACGCTCGCGCCGGGCTTGGCGCAGGCGATGCAGAGGATGCTGATCAACTCGTCCGAACCGTTGCCGAGCATCACATCGAGCTCGGCCGGAATCCCCATCGCCGCGCGCAGCTTGTCGATCAGCGCGAGCGGGCGCGGCGGCGGATAGCGGTTCAGCGCGACCTGCGCGAGCCGTTCGCCGAGCCCGGCGGCCAGCGGCGCGGGCAGCGGATACGGGTTCTCCATCGCGTCGAGCTTCACGAAGCCGGTCGCGTCCGGCACCGGGTAACCCGTCATCGCGAGCACGTCGGGACGGATGATGTCTTGAGGCGTCGTCATGGTGTGCACGGCGTGCTTGGCGCCGTTCCTTGCCGCGGCCGGTCGAGGCGGGCCGCCTGTGGGGTGCTGCGGGTCTCGTCGCGTGGGGTGGCGCCAGCTTCGGTGCGAGCCGCCGCCTGGTACGCCGCGACCGCGCCGGCCAGGCCGGCGCGGCCGTCGTCAGTGGTTGCCGTGGTGGCGCATCCGGTATTCGGCGCTGCGCGCATGCGCCTGCAGGCCTTCGCCGTAGGCCAGCTCGGAGGCGATCTCGCCGAGCGTCTGCGCGCCCTCGGCGCTGACCTCGATCAGGCTGGAGCGCTTGATGAAATCGTAGACGCCCAGCGGCGAGGAGAAGCGCGCGGTGCGCGAGGTCGGCAGCACGTGGTTCGGGCCCGCGCAGTAGTCGCCCAGGCTCTCGCTGGTGTAGCGGCCGAGGAAGATCGCGCCGGCGTGGCGGATCTGCTTGCCCCATTGCTGCGGCTCGAGCGCGGAGATCTCCAGGTGCTCGGGCGCGATGTCGTTGGCGATCCGGCAGGCCTCGGCCATGTCGCGCACCTTGACCAGCGCGCCGCGCCCTTCCAGCGAGGCGCGGATCACGGCCTCGCGCGGCATGCTCGGCAGCAGCTCGCCGATCGCCTTCTCGACGCGCTCGATGAAGGCCGCGTCGGGGCACAGCAGGATCGATTGCGCGAGCTCGTCGTGCTCGGCCTGCGAGAACAGGTCCATCGCCACCCAGTGCGGATCGGTGGTGCCGTCGCAGATCACCAGGATCTCGGAGGGCCCGGCGATCATGTCGATGCCGACCGTGCCGAACACGCGGCGCTTGGCCGAGGCCACATAGGCATTGCCCGGGCCGCAGATCTTGTCGACCGCCGGCACGGTTTCGGTGCCGTAGGCGAGCGCGGCCACCGCCTGCGCGCCGCCGATGGTGAACACGCGATCGACGCCGCCCAGGTAGGCCGCGGCCAGCACCAGCTCGTTGCTCACGCCGTCGGGGGTGGGCACCACCATCACGATCTCGCCGACCCCGGCGACCCGCGCCGGAATCGCGTTCATCAGCACCGAGGATGGATAGGCGGCCTTGCCGCCCGGCACGTAGAGGCCGACTCGGTCGAGCGGCGTGACCTTCTGGCCCAGCACCGTGCCATCCGATTCGGTGTACTGCCAGCTATGGCTGCCGCACTCGAGCTTCTGCTTCTCGTGGTAGCCGCGCACGCGCGCGGCGGCCGCCTCCAGCGCCGCGCGGCGCTTGGGCTCGAGCCCTTCCAGGGCGGCTTCCAGCGCGTCCTGGCGCAGCTCCAGCGCGGCCACGCTGGCGGCCTGCAGGCGGTCGAAGCGGTTCGTGTAGTCGAGCACGGCCGCGTCGCCGCGCGCCTTCACGTCGGCCAGGATGGCCGCGACCGAGCGCTCGATCGCGTCGTCCTCGCTCGCCTCGAACGCGAGCACCGCACGCAGGTCGGCCGCGAACCCTTCGCGGCTGGAATCGAGTTTGCGAATCTTGATAGACATGATGCTTCCGTTCCGGTGATGCGCCGGGGGCCTCGGGGCGGTCAGGCCCCGCCCTGCTTCGACGCGCGTTCGAACGCGTCGAGGATCGGCTTGAGCGCGGCGCGCTTCAACTTCAGCGCGGCCTGGTTCACGACGAGGCGCGAGGAGATCGGCATGATCTCCTCCACCTCGACCAGATGGTTCGCCTTGAGCGTATTGCCCGAGCTGACCAGGTCGACGATCGCGTCGGCCAGGCCGACCAGCGGCGCCAGCTCCATCGAGCCGTACAGCTTGATCAGGTCGACGTGCACGCCCTTGGCGGCGAAGTGCTCGCGCGCGGTGGCCACGTACTTGGTGGCCACCCGCAGCCGCGCGCCCTGGCGCACCGCGTTGGCATAGTCGAAGCCGTCCTGCACCGCCACCGACATCCGGCAGCGCGCGATGCCCAGGTCGATCGGCTGGTAGAGCCCGCCGCCGCCGTGCTCGATCAGCACGTCCTTGCCGGCCACGCCGAAATCGGCCGCGCCGTATTCGACATAGGTGGGCACGTCGGTGGCGCGCACGATGATCACGCGCACGTTCGGGTCGTTGGTCGGCAGGATCAGCTTGCGCGACGATTCCGGATCCTCGGCGACCTGGATGCCCGCGGCCGCCAGCAGCGGCACGGTTTCCTCGAAGATACGCCCTTTCGAGAGCGCGAGGGTCAGGGGTGCGGTCATGCGGGACTCCCGGTGAGACGGCGCACGTCGGCGCCTACGGCGTTCAGCTTGGCTTCCATCCGATCATAGCCGCGATCGAGATGGTAAATACGGTCGATGACGGTCTCGCCGTCGGCGCACAGGCCCGCGATCACGAGGCTGGCCGAGGCGCGCAGGTCGGTGGCCATCACCGCGGCGCCCGACAGCCGCGCCACGCCGGTGACCAGCGCGGTATTGCCGTCCACCACGATGTCCGCGCCGAGCCGGTTGAGCTCCTGCACGTGCATGAAGCGGTTCTCGAAGATGGTCTCGACCACGTGCGCGCTGCCCTCGGCCACCGCGTTCAGGGTCATGAACTGCGCCTGCATGTCGGTCGGGAAGGCCGGGTATTCCGAGGTGCGGATCGCCACCGCGGCGGGCCGCCGGTCCATCCGCACACGCAGCGTGTCGGCCTG
Source organism: Burkholderia sp. Cy-637 (assembly GCF_011753175.1). Taxonomy (NCBI): domain Bacteria; kingdom Pseudomonadati; phylum Pseudomonadota; class Betaproteobacteria; order Burkholderiales; family Burkholderiaceae; genus Burkholderia; species Burkholderia sp. Cy-637. Next base: position 35,785 of record NZ_VWWC01000052.1, read on the forward strand.
CTCCTCGAGCACGGCGCCAGTCTCGCGCAGCTTGCCGAGCACCGCGTCGAGCAGGTTGGCACGCATGCCGCGCAGCGTGACGTCGCCGCCGGCGGCCGCCACCGCGCACAGGAAGGTGCCGGCCTCGATGCGGTCGGGCACCACCGCGTGGCTCGCGCCGTGCAGGCGCTCGACGCCCTGGATCACCAGCCGGTCGGTGCCGATCCCGTCGATCCGCGCGCCCATCTTCACCAGCAGGTTGGCCAGGTCCGTCACCTCGGGCTCGCGCGCGGCGTTCTCGAGGATGGTTTCGCCCTCGGCCAGCACCGCGGCCATCAGCAGGTTCTCGGTGCCCGTCACGGTGATCATGTCGGTGACGATGCGCGCGCCCTTCAGGCGCGTGGCGCGGGCCTCGATGTAGCCGTGCTCGATGCTGATCTCGGCGCCCATCGCCTGCAGGCCCTTGATGTGCTGGTCGACCGGACGCGCGCCGATCGCGCAGCCGCCCGGCAACGACACCTTCGCATAGCCGAAGCGCGCCACCAGCGGGCCCAGCACCAGGATCGAGGCGCGCATGGTCTTGACCAGCTCGTAGGGCGCGACCGGCTCGCCCACGTTCGCCGCGTCGAGCACCACGCGCGCGCCGTCCACCTCGCTCGTCACGCCCATCCCGCCCAGCAGGGCCAGCATGGTGCGCACGTCCTGCAGGTCGGGCACGTTGTCGAGCCGCAGCGGCTCGGCGCTCAGGAGGCTGGCGCAGAGGATCGGCAGGGCCGCGTTCTTCGCGCCCGACACCTGGATCTCGCCGGCCAGGCGGCGCCCGCCCGTCAATACCAGCCGCTCCCCCTGCCCGTGCGAAACCCGGCCGGCGGCCGGGTCGATAGCCGGGCTCGTCGCGACGCTCTGGACCGCGTCGCGTTCTTTTACTGAAACTTGCACGAAGTTCGTCCGTTCTTTATGCGTTCTGCCATTCGGCGGGCGTCAGCGTCTTCATGCTGAGAGCGTGGATTTCTTGCTTCATGCGGTCGCCGAGCGCCGCGTAGACCAGCTGATGGCGCTGGATCGGCCGCTTGCCCTCGAATTCGGCCGACACGATGGTCGCGAAGAAATGCTGGCCGTCGCCTTCGACTTCCAGATGCGTGCAGGCGAGACCGCCCGCGATGTATTGCTTGACCTGCTCGGGAGTCGGCAACATGAAAAAGGCTCCAGTCGATATCAGTGACGCAGCTTGTAGCCGGTGGCCAGGAGCCGCATCGCGACCAGCGCGAGCAGCACGAAGAAACCGGCGACGATAGCGAGGCTCCGCAGCGGATCGATGTCGGAGACACCGAAGAAGCCGTAGCGGAACCCGTCGATCATGTAGAAAAAGGGATTCAGGCGCGACACCTCGCGCCACACGGGCGGCAGCGAGTGGGTCGAATAGAACACGCCGGACAGGAAGGTCAGCGGCATGATCAGGAAGTTCTGGAAGGCGGCGAGCTGGTCGAACTTCTCGGCCAGGATCCCGGCGATCAGGCCGAGCGTGCCGAGGATGGCCGAGCCGAACAGCGCGAACAGCAGGATGAACAGCGGCGCGGCGAAACCGACCGGGATGAACCAGATGGTCACCACGAACACCCCCAGCCCGACCGCCAGCCCGCGCACCACGGCGGCCAGCACGTAGGCCGAGAAGATCTCGGCGTAGGACAGCGGCGGCAGCAGCATGAACACCAGGTTGCCGGTGATCTTCGACTGGATCAGCGAGGAGGAGCTGTTGGCGAAGGCGTTCTGCAGCACGCTCATCATCACCAGGCCCGGCACCAGGAAGCTCACGTATTCCACGCCGGGATACACGTTGACGCGGCCCGACAGCGCGTGGCCGAAGATCGTCAGGTACAGCAGCGCGGTCACCACCGGCGCGAGCACGGTCTGGAACGACACCTTCCAGAACCGCAGGAGTTCCTTGTAGAACAGCGTGCGAAAACCGCTCATGCCAGACCCTCGATCACGTCTGCCCCGTTCATCACCTGGACGAACACGTCCTCGAGGTCGGCCTTGCGCACCTCGATCTCCTCGAATGCACAGCCCGCCGCGCGGCAGGCCGACAGGATGCGCTCCACCTCGTCGTAGTTGGTGAGGCGCAGCAGGTGCTCGCGCGCGCCGGTCGGCGCCGGCTCGCTGGCCAGCGTGCGCAGCTCGGCGGGCAGCTCGCCCTGCGACAGGCGCAGGTAGAGCTGCAGCCCGGCGAAGCGGCGCAGCAGCGCGTCGGTGCGATCGAGCGCCACCACCTCGCCGCGTCGCAGCATCGCGATGCGATCGCAGAGCGACTCGGCTTCCTCGAGATAGTGGGTGGTCAGCACGATGGTGTGGCCTTCGCGGTTCAGGCGCGAGATGAACTTCCAGAGCGTCTGGCGCAGTTCGACGTCCACGCCCGCGGTCGGCTCGTCGAGCACGATCACCGGCGGGCGGTGCACCAGCGCCTGCGCGACCAGCACGCGGCGCTTCATGCCGCCCGACAGCGCGCGCATGTTGGCGTCTGCCTTCTCGGTCAGGTCGAGGTTGGCCATCACCTCGTCGATCCAGTCGTCGTTGCGGCGCAGGCCGAAATAGCCGGACTGGATGCGCAGCGTCTCGCGCACCGAGAAGAACGGATCGAACACCAGCTCCTGCGGCACCACCCCGAGCGCGCGCCGCGCGCCGCGGAAGTCGTTCACCACGTCGTGGCCGCGCACCGAGATACTGCCTTCGTCGGCGCGGGCGAGCCCGGCGAGGATGCTGATGAGCGTGGTCTTGCCGGCGCCGTTCGGCCCGAGCAGGCCGAAGAACTCGCCCTCCTCGACGGACAGGCTGACGCCCTTGAGCGCCTGAAGCGAGGCATAGCGCTTCTTGACGTTGCGGATTTCTATGGCTGACATGACTGAGCGCGGCACCTGAGCGCCGGGACGCCGGATTCTGGTCGTTGGAAACGAATGGGGAAAATGGGGGCCGATTGGACGCCCCGCAAAACGGTTGATTATAGGGCAAACCGGCGGGGCGGTCCGAGGCGGCAAACCCGCATCGGGAGGGGGCATCGCAGGCGCGGGTCGGCGCGGGCCGGCCCGGGTGCGATTCTCAGGCGAGCGTCAATGTCGCTCGGCGAGGAGGGTGTCGATGCCGTAGGCGCGCGCCAGGCTGGCGAGCTTGTCCGGCAGGTTGAGGATGTCGAGCCGCGCGCCGCGCGCCTGGGCGGCGCGCTGCCAGGCGAGCAGCACCGCCAGCGCGGCCGAGTCGAACTGCGCGAGCGCCGCGCAGTCGACCGCGTTCGCGCCGGCGGCGATCCGGCCGAGGCCCTCGTCGAGCGCGGCCTTCGCGCTCGTGTGGGTCAGGGTGGCGCCGGTCGCGAACTGGCTCACGATGCCTTGCCGCCGGCCAGTTGCTGGTTGCGCTCGGTCAGGAACTTGATCAGGCCGTCCACGCCGCTTTGCTGGATCTTCTCGTTGAACTGCTGCTGGTAGGTCTGGATCAGCCAGGCGCCGAGCACGTTCAGGTCATACACGCGCCAGCCTTGCGGCGACTTGTACAGGCGATAGTCGATCTGGGCCGGCTGGCCGTTGGTCTGCGCCAGCGTGCGCACCACCACGTCGGTGGCGCCCGGATCGGCGCGGAACGGCGGGTACTGGATCTGCTGGTCCGGCTTGAGCTGGGCCAGCGCGCCGGCGTAGGTGCGGATCAGCAGCATCTTGAACTGCTCGATCACCTGCTGCTGCTGGTCGGGCGTGGCGGCGCGCCAGTTGCGGCCCATCACGATCTGCGTGGTGCGGCGGAAATCGACGTACGGGAGGATGTCGCGATTGACGATGTCGGTCACGCGGCCGATGTCGTTCGGCTTGATCGACTGCGTGCGCACTTCGTTGAGCACCTGCTCGGTGGCGGTCTTGATCAGCGCCTGCGGGTTCGACTGGTCGACCTGCGCTTGGGCCGCGCTGCCGAACGAGAAGAAGGCGGCGGCGACGGGGATCAGAAACAGTTTTTTCATGGCTATGTCCTGCAGAGTGAGTCGGTGCGTCATTTTGAACCGACGACGGGGTGCAAGTTGCATCCGTCGCCGTCACAAACGTTTCCGGCTGTAACGAACCGGGGCCGGATCAGTGCAGCCGCAGGCTGGGCCAGTGCAGGCCGTTCGGCGAGGGCGGCACGACGTTCTGGGCCGGCACGTGGGTCGCGCTGGAGGGATCCGGCGCGGCGGCGGCCGACGAGGCGGCATCCGCGCCCGAGGCCGGGGCGGCAGGGGCCGCGCCGGCGCCCGACACCGCGGC